>DATJYW010000042.1:0-13858 GCA_035499435.1 Candidatus Acidiferrales bacterium
TACACGCACATCCGCGTCGAACCCGGCCAGGAGTTCCGCTGGCGCGTGGCCTTCGAGTTCTACACTCTATAGGGCGGGCTCCTGCTTCTTCGCCTTCTGGTCCCGCCCGTTCTGGTGCAGCACCACCGCTCCGTCCTCGAACGTGAGCTGCGCGAGCATCTTCTCGCCGTCGCGCGTGATCGTCAGCGTAACCGCTGGCGCAAACTGGTAAACGCCTGTGAAGCCGCGGCGAGCGCGAGATCGTCTGGCACAACGGCGGCACGGGCGGTGGTGGCGCTGTCGAACATGTCGAGCGCGGTCGGGGTGGACGACATCGGGGTGCACCTCGTGGATCAGACGTCTCATGCCTCTCTCTCCAACCGATCGATCTCCGCGATCTGCCGGTCCAGGCAGGCCGCCGCCGACCGATTGATACGCCAGATCCATACTAGCGCGCCAATCATCCCCGACAGCAGCAGCGAGACCAGGACCAGGTGTTCGGGACGCACGAGCAGTTTCTGGATTGCCACAACGAAGAACAGCGATAGCCCCGGCAGCAGCGGCGCGATGTACCACCAGAAGATCCCGCGCAGCAGGTCGCGCTGCTGGACCAGTTGACGGCGGTGAAAATCGAGCGATGCCGAGAACCCCAGGTCCTGCGGCAGCCGGGTGGTTCTTCCGTGGCGATAGAGACGCCAGACAATGAACAGCGTGCCCGCAACGATCAACGCTGAGCCTGCGCGCGTCAGGGGGTCGGGGGCATTCTTCAGATAGAGCCAGTAAATGGCGACTCCAACGGCTCCGCCGATGTACTCGCGCAAATTCCGGCGGTTGATCCGGCGCTCGAAGCGCGCCGCCCGCGTTCGGATTTCTTCCAATGGCATGGTCTTGTTCTCCAGCGGCTGTTGCCGCCAAACGTTGCGGAGGTCGTCTTGAAGCGATTCATTCGCCATGACAAGCTCCTTGATGAAATCTCCGGGCCAATACGTTCTTGATCCGGTGTATCTTGGTTGCCACGTTCCCGGCCGAGATCCCGGTGATCTCGCCGATCTCCGCCGCTTCCAGTCCTTCCAGGTAGCTCAGAATCACCTGGCGGTCGAGCGGCTTCAGTCCCTGCACCAGCGCCAGCAAACGATCCAGCGCCTGCCGGTCGCCCGCCGCGGCTTCCGGCGCGGCGGGGTCCGGCATCGCCTCCAACTCCTCCACGCTCACCAGCACCTGCGAGCGCGCCCGCCGCTCGCGCATCACGTGAGACGTCGCCGCGTTGTGTGCCACGCGGTACACCCAGGTGCGCATGGAACAGGCCCCATTCCAGCTCGCGAAGCTGCGCCACAGGGCCAGGTGGACCTCCTGCAAGAGGTCGCGGCGCCGGTCCGGGTCGGCCTCGTAGGCCCGCGCCAGGCGCTCCAGCGCGGGGCCGAACTCGGCCGCGGCTGTCAGGTAACGCCCATCCTGCGAGCTGTCCACACTCCAGGTAGTCACGCGTGGTGATATTTTCTTACAGGGGCACCATGGAAAAAACCCAGCGCAACGTCGCGGTGGACGCCTACCGCGGTTTCGTCATGCTGCTCATGATGGCCGAAATCCTGCAGCTTTCCCGGGTGGCAAAGGCGCTGCCCGGAAATGCCTTCTGGGGTTTTCTGGCATACCACCAGACGCACACCCAGTGGGTCGGTTGCTCGCTGCACGATACCATCCAGCCGGGCTTCTCCTTCCTCGTAGGTGTTGCCCTGCCGTACTCGATCGCCGCGCGGCTGGCACGCGGCGGCACGTTCGGCCGTCTCTTTCTGCACGCTCTTTGGCGCTCGTTCCTGCTGGCGGCGCTCGGCATCTTCCTGCGCTCCACCCACAGCCCGCAGACCTACTTCACCTTTGAAGACACGCTGACCCAAATCGGCCTCGGCTACCCGATCCTGTTCCTGCTCGCGTGGTGGAAGCCGAAATGGCAGTGGACCGCGCTGGTACTGATCCTTTTTGGCTACTGGCTGGCGTGGGCGATGTATCCGGCGCCGCAGCCCGGCGTCTTCACCGGGTTCCTGGCGCATTGGAACAAGGGCAACAACTTCGGCAACGCCTTCGACGTCTGGTTCCTCAATCTCTTCCCGCGCGTCAAGCCGTTCGTGGAGAACGGCGGCGGCTACCTCACCCTGAGCTTTATCCCCACCCTCGGCACCATGATCCTGGGGCTTGCCGCGGGACAGTGGCTGCGCGCCGCCGCGCCGGCAATCCCGATGCGCCGCCTGCTCGCCGCCGGCGGAATCGGCATAACTGCCGGACTGCTGCTGCACTTAGCCGGAATTAATCCGATCGTCAAACGAATCTGGACCCCGGCCTGGACGCTCTTCAGCGGCGGCCTGTGCTTTCTCTTCCTGGCCGCGTTCTGCTGGCTCATCGAAGTGAAGCAGTGGCGCCGCTGGGCCTTCCCGCTGGTCGTGATCGGCACAAATTCGATCGCAGCGTACCTGATCGCGCACCTGTGGGAGCAGTTCTTCCTCGATACCTTCCGTATCCACCTGGGGCCGCACGCTTTTGCGTTCTTGGGCGCGCCGTACGAGCCTCTGCTGCGCGGTATTGCAGTGCTGGCCGCCTACTGGCTGGTGCTCTACTGGATGTACCGGAGGAAGCTGTTCCTCAAGCTGTGAAAGCGCTGACGTTGGTATCGTAAAGATAAATATTTCCTATTGGACTCGATCCATGAGGTTAGTTAACCTGGAATCGGACAGGCCCCAGTCGACCTTCTAACTCCCCCTAGAGGTGACTCCATGGCGAAGATCCTTCTTTTCGGCCTGGACTCTTCCATCACGGACGAGCTAAATCCAGTGTTGCAACAACTCGGCCAGTCGGTCCAGGACGCAGGGCCGGCGAGCAGGATACTTGAACACACCGACGCGAACGTCGTTTTCGCCGCCGGCAACCGCTTGTGCGAGGTCCGCGCCAAGCGTCCCGAACTGCCCGTCGTGGTGGTTGCCCGAATCCCCGAAGTGCGGGACTGGCTCGATGCGCTCGATGCGGGGGCGAGCGATTATTGCGGTGCTCCTTTCGAGCCCACTCAGCTTCGCTGGGTGCTCGATTCCTCCCTGAGAACCTTTTCCGGCCGACGCGCCGCCGCTTAGCCGTGGGGCAGGTTTCCGGCCTGCCCAGTCGCTGCGCCATCCCTTATAATGGGACTTTCCAATCTGAAAGCAGTTTTCAGGAGGGCAGGCGTTCCTGCCTGCCCGACATTCATAAGGAGCAATGATGGGCGCGAAGCGTATCGGCATACTCACAGGCGGCGGCGATGTTCCGGGCTTGAATTCCGTGATCAAAACGGTGGTTTACCGTGGAAGCGAGATGGGCTGCGAGGTGATTGGCATTCGCCGCGGCTGGGAAGGGCTGACGCACGTCAACCTGCAGGATCCGGCGAGCCGCGCCCGCTACGTGCAGCCGCTCAATCGCGAGAACACGCGCACCATCGACCGCACGGGCGGCACTTACCTGCATAGTTCCCGCACCAATCCATCCAAGATGAAGAAACTGCCCCCGGTGCTCGAGGGCCGGGACTTCCCCAAGACCGAATCGACCAAGAAGGGCGTAACCACCACCGTATTGGATGTCAGCTCGGCGGTGCTGAAGAACATCGAAACCCTGGGACTGGATTATTTGATCGCCATCGGCGGCGACGACACGTTGAGTTATGCCGCCGCTCTGGACCGTCAGGGCATGAAGGTGATCGCGGTGCCCAAGACGATGGACAACGACGTGCGCAACACGGAATACTGCATCGGGTTCTCCACGGCGATCACGCGCGCCATGGATGCCATCGAGCGCCAACGCACCACGGTGGGCTCCCACGAGCGCATCGGCCTGTTCCGGGTCTTCGGCCGCGACGCGGGCTACACCGCGCTCTACACCGCCTACGTCACGTCGACCCGTTGCTGCATTCCGGAATACAAGGTAAAGCTGGAAAAGCTGGTCGAGATGCTGGTCACCGACAAGAAGAACAATCCCAGCAACTATTCGCTGGCGATATTGAGCGAAGGCGCCGAGTGGGAAGGATACACGGTGAAGGAATACGGGGACCCGGACGCGTTCGGCCATCGCAAGAAGATGAGCGTCGCCGAAGACCTGAGCAACGAAATCAAGGCGCGTACTGGCGAGGAAACCATCGTGAGCGACCTGACGTACGATCTGCGCTCCGGGAGCGCGGATTTCGTCGATCGCATGGTGGCCTCGACTTTCGCCGGCATGGCCCTCGACGCCATCGGCGAAGGCAAGCACGGCGTCATGACGGCCATCAGCAACGGCTGCTTCTCGACCATGCCGATCCCCGATCCCAAGCTCGGCCCCCGCAAGGTGGACGTGGAAAACATGTACAACACCGACCGCTACCGGCCGCGCTACGACCACAAACTCGGCATCCCGATCTTCCTGACACGGGCGTGAACTGGAAGCATCTTTTCCGTAAGCCCGCCGCGCAGCTCACTCCCGAGTTGCGCGCGCGGATTCAATCCTCATTCGATGAATCCGCCGCCGACGAGGAACATTTTCCCTCGACCATCGACCCGCGCATCTATCATGTCAAGCTGATTCGCGAGCATCTGGGCGACTTGGCCGGGCGGCGGGTCCTCGATGTCGGCTGCGGCAAGGGACGCTTCGCGCGGATCTTTCTGGAGCAGGAGCCCCGCGCGGAGATCTGGGGGCTGGATATCTCCGAAGAGATGCTGCGGCACGTGCCGGCTGGCATCCGTACGCGGGCGGGGTCGATGACCGAGCTGCCTTTCGAAGACGGCTGGTTCGATGGAGCCTATGCCACGGAGTCACTGGAGCACGCCGTCGAAATCGATAAAGCGGTGAGCGAGATCTGCCGGGTGGTGAAGCCCGGCGGGCGCATCGCGATCATCGACAAGAACGCGGAACATTGGGGGCGGCTCCAGACGCCGGAATGGGAAAAATGGTTCACCCGGAAGGAACTCGAGCGCCTGCTGGCGCGGCATTGCCGCGAAGTTTCCAGCCGATTTGTCTCCTATTGGGAAGACGTCGCGCCAGACGGACTCTTTCTGGCGTGGCTGGCCATCAAGTGATGGGCCAGGAGGCCTGCCCACTCACTAATTCGACGGGCGGACTACGTCTTTGTAGCTCGTATTGATGAAGGCATCGACATCTTTGTGCAGCTTTTCCCGGGCCTTCTTGTCGATGTACATCATGTGGCCTGCCTCGTAATACGCGAAACTGATGTTCTTGCGGATGGACGGCTCGAGACCCATGTGGCTCACCGTCGTCTCGATACCGTTGAAGGGCGTCGCCAGGTCGTAGTAGCCCGCCACGACCAGCACGCGCATGGTGCCCTGTTCCGTCATGGCGGAGCGCAGGGCTTCGGCGGGGCCGCCCGGCTGTCCCTGGTCCCAGGGACGGACATTGCCGGTGATCGCGTAGTAAGCCTCGCTGTTCCACTTCAGCTCTTTGCGGACGTAATCCTGGAACATGGCGGAGTACGCGCCTTCGTAGCTTGCCTCGCTGGAATCGTACTCGTTGCGCTCGCCGGCGGCGTCGGCGTCCATGCCGGTGAAACGGGAATCCAGGCGGCCGACGGTCTTGCGCTTGTCGCGGAGCAGCTCTTTGAACCAGCGCTGCGGATTGACGCGAAGGTTGGTCTCCTCGAGGTACTTGGCGGAGAGCCCGGTCATGCGGGACAGGTCCTTCACCACCTTCTGATACTCGGCGGGGGGAATCTCGTCGCCCTTTTCCAGCGCCTGCGCGTATTCGCCGTGCGCGAATTCGCGGGCCTGCTGCGCCATCTGCTCGATGGTCAGCTTTTGTAAGTCGGGCGGCAGTAGCTTGTGATACCAGGCGGATGTGATGAACGTCGGCAGGAAGAAAATCGTGCGGTCGTCCGCGCCCCAGTTGCCGAAGCCGACGCTGCTGACCAGCACGACGCCGTTGAGATAGATCTGGTGGCGATGCTGGAGCGTGTTGGAGAGCTGGGCGCTTCGCGTGGTGCCGTAGCTTTCGCCGATCAGGAATTTCGGCGAGCTCCAGCGCTCGTTGCGCGTCAGGTACTGGTAGATGAAATCGGCGAACCACTGCGCATCTTGGGCGACGCCGTAGAACTGGGCGGGATTTTCGCCCGGGCCGGGCAGCGAGTAGCCGGTGCCGATGGCGTCGATGAACACCAGGTCTGTGGCGTCCAGGAAGGTGCTTTCGTTGTCGGTAATCGAGTAAGGCGCGGGCATGCCGTGGCCGTCGTCGGTCAGCACGATGCGGCGCGGGCCCAGGCCCATGTGGGTGAAAAGCGAGCCTGAGCCGGGGCCTCCGTTATAGACGAACGCGATCGGACGGCGCGCCGGGTCGGTGATGCCGTCCTTGGTGTAGGCGGCGAAAAACATGCTGGCCTTGGCGTTGCCGTTGTCGTCTTTGATGATGTAGTTGGCGGCGGTGGCCGTGTAGTTGATCGCCTCGTTGCCGATCTTGATGCTGTGGTGGGTGGTCGAGATGGCTTCGGGCGGTAGCGTACCCGTGCGTGCAGTCGGGGGCGTTTCGGCGGTCTGGCCGCCGCGCCCTCCGCGGCCCTGGGGCCAGGAAGTGCAAGCGAGGGCTAACGATAAGGCGACGAGGGAAGCGGTTCTCATGCGGGATATTCTATCGCGGTACCCTGGGAAGCGTGGATATCCGCCCGGCAAAGGAATCAGACCACGACGCCATCTGGCGAATCCTGGAACCGGTGATCCGCGCGGGCGAAACCTACACCCTGCCGCGCGATATGAATCGCGAGCAGGCGCTGGCTTACTGGTTTGGAGCTGACCACGAGGTATTCATCGCCGGGGAAGAAGGGCAGATTCTGGGCACCTACTACCTTCGCCCCAACCAGAAAGGCGGCGGATCGCACGTGGCGAACTGCGGGTATATTACCGACGCCCACGCCACGGGGCGAGGGGTCGCGCGCGCCATGTGCGCCCACTCGTTGGAACACGCAAAGGCGCGAGGTTTTCGCTCCATGCAGTTCAACTTTGTCGTGAGCACGAACAGCCGCGCCGTCCGCCTTTGGGAGAGCCTTGGATTCAGAGTAATCGGATGCATTCCCGAGGCTTTCTCTCATCCGACGTTCGGCTATGTGAGCGCGTTAGTCATGTATCGTGAACTCTAGACAGCGCACCGGTACCCGATACCCAAGGGCTCGGGCTTTCTTGCGTGTAAACCATTCCGTTTCTAGGGAGTACCGGCGGCCGTCCCATTCGACCCCCGAATCCCCCCGTTCAGCCCCCACACGCACCGTACAACCAATAATTTCAACGTTTTAATGCCATTCGGTAGTCCCCTGGCATGCACCTTCCCTATACTTTTGGCAAGCGCACTTGTTTGTTTGGCTGGCTGTGGAGAGTCTGTCTGCGTGCGCGACTTGGGGGAACCGAAATGCACAAGCCGATTAAGTACGCCGAAAAAGCCCTGACTTATGCCGCCAACGCGGCTTGGGTGGTGTTCGACAAGGTCAACCAGATCAGTCAGAACCCGGGTTTCATTCCGACGTGGAGCGACAAGCCGCTGCTGAAGAGCTGGGAAAAGGCCAAGCCGCCACTGGGCTGGCCGCGCGAAACCGATTCGCTGTGCCCCCGCTGCGTCCCCGAAATCCGCCAGGAGATTCTAGACGGCAAACGGTCGCTGGACGTCCTCTACACGGAAAAGCCCGGCGAGATCAAGGCGCAGGTTATCGAGCGCGACGGCAAGATCCTGATGGTGAAGGATTGCCCGATCCACGGCCACTTCGAGGACGTGATGGCGATCGACACCGCGTTCTTCAAGCACCTGGAACAGGTCTTCCCCGGCCGCGACATCCGGGCCCACAATGACACCCATCTCCACCATCACGGCTCTTCCACCATCACGCACGGCCGCGGCAGCGTGTTGACCATCGATTTGACCAACCGATGCAACATGATGTGCGACCCGTGCTTCATGGACGCCAACCAGGTCGGGTTTGTCCACGAGTTGACCTGGGACGACATCAAGACCCTGCTCGACAACGCCATCTCGATCAAGCCGAAGCGGCAGATGAGCGTTCAGTTCTCCGGCGGCGAACCCACGCTGTCGCCCTATTTCCTGGATGCGGTCCGGTACTCGCGGGAAGTCGGATACACCAGCGTGCAGGCGGCCACGAACGGCATCGAATTCGCAAAAAGCGCCGAGTTCTGTCGCAAGGCCGCCGACGCCGGCTTGCGCTACGCGTATCTCCAGTTCGACGGCATCGGCAACGCCGCCAACCAGCACCGTAAGGTTGGTAACCTCTTCGACGTCAAGCTGCAGGCCATCGAGAACCTGTACAGCAACGGCGTGGACATCATCCCGGTCATCACCATCGTCAACGGCATCAACAACGAGCAGGTGGGCCGGATCATTCAGTTCGCGCTCGATAATCCCAAGCGCATTCCATTCCTCAGCTTCCAGCCCGTGAGCTTCACCGGCCGCGACGAGGCCGTGACCGACGAGCGCCGCGCCGCCCAACGCTACACCCTGAGCCATCTCGCGCACGATGTAAAGGACCAATTGGGCATCGGCGAGCCGGCGCGCGACTGGTTCCCCATCTCCTTCATTTCCACCTTCAGCGACTGGAGCGACCTGGTCCACGGACCGCAGGCGACCTGGGGCCAGCTAAGCTGCGGCTGCCATCCGAATTGCGGTGTCGGCATGGCCGTAATGGTGGATAAGGAGACCAAAGAGCGGGCTCCGGTGACCTCGTTCCTCAATGCCGACCGGCTCGCCCGCGATGTGGCGCGTATCAACGACGCGGCGCGCGGCAAGTGGCTCTCCATCGCCGGCATGGCGCTGGCGGTGGCGCGCAACTACGATCCCTTCCACGCTCCCTCGCAGTTCAAGCTCAGCGACATGATGCGGAAGTTCGACAAGACCTTCGGCGCAACCGGCAAGAGCTACGGCAACGTGGGCAAGGACCGCAGTATGGCGGATATTCAGAAGCGCCGCAATGACCGCTGGAACTTCCTGTTCGTCGCCGGCATGTGGTTCCAGGACCTGTTCAACTATGATTTCCGGCGCACCGAGCAGTGCATCATTCCCTACGCCACGCAGGAAGGCGAGATCTCTTTCTGCGCGTATAACACCGGCATCGGCTGGCGCAACATCATCGAGAAGATGCACATGACGGCCACCTTGACCAAGTGGTACGAGGAGAAGGGCCGGCACGAGATCTTCGCCGGCGGCAAACACGTGCCGCTCAAGGAAGTCTCGCATTCGATGATGCTGCGCGACGAGATTGTGACCCTGGAAGAGCAGCACGACCTCGACGCCAAGGGCATCGCCAAGAACGCGCGCGAGGAGAAGATTCGCGCGCGCGACGCGAAGTTGAAGGCCGAGGAAGATGCGCGCATGGCGAGGCTGTATCGGCAGCACATCCTCAAGGAGCAGCCCGGACCGGAGCTGGTCAGCATCACGCCCGCCCCGGCCAAGCCCACGCCCAAGAAGGTGGAGGAGCGGGAAGAAGTGGGAAGCTTCGGGGACTAGAAAGTTCCAAAATTTTGCCGGCTTCCGGAGTTGCGAAAGCAGTAACCCCCGCCAGCCGACGTGCATCCTTGTACTACAAATGCAACAGGATGCTCGAATCACGCGCCGGGGCTTGCTGGCGGCCCTCGGCGTAGCGCCATTTCTCCGCGGCCAGCAGGTGCAACAGCCGCAGCAGGATACCGCCAAGTTTTCGACCAACGTCAAGGTCGTCAACCTCTATGCGAACGTTCGCGACAAGAAGGGCGAGATCGTGAAAGATCTCACCAAGGACGATTTTCTGCTCGACGAAGACGGCCGGCCGCAGACGATCCAGTATTTCTCCCAGGAAAGCAACCTGCCGCTCACGCTGGGCTTGCTGGTGGATACCAGCGGAAGTCAGCGCCGCCTGATCGGTGAAGAGCGCGATGCCAGCTCGCGGTTCTTCGACGAGGTGCTGCGGCCTGACAAGGATGTTGCATTCCTGATCCATTTCGATTTCGAGGTCGAGCTGTTGCAGGACATCACTTCGTCGCGCAACCTGCTGCAGAAGGCGCTCGATGAGCTGGAGTCTCCGTCGCAGTTGCAGCGGCGGTCGCAGCAGGGCGGGGGAGGATACCCGGGCGGCGGCTATCCGGGTGGCGGCGGCTATCCGGGTGGCGGCGGAGGAGGATATCCGGGAGGCCGGGGCGGGCGGCGCGGCGGCGGCACGGATCTCTACGATGCGGTGTTGCTCGGCTCTGACGAGATCATGCGCAAGCAGACCGGGCGCAAAGCACTGATCATCCTTTCCGACGGCGTGGACACCGGCAGCCGGACCTCGCTTACGAATTGCATCGAGGCCGCACAACGCTCCGATACTTTGGTTTATTCGATTCTGTTCGAGGACCCGGAGGCCTACAATGGCCGGGGCGGCTACCCGATGGGCGGCATGGGACGGCGGGGGCGCATGGGCGGTCCGATGCCCGTTCCGGGCGCGAACCACCCAGACGGCAAGAAGGTGCTGGAGCAGATTTCGCGGGAGACCGGGGGCCGGTTCTTCAAGGTGACGAAGAAAGAGCCGCTGAGTACGATTTACGCGGAGATCAACGACGACCTGCGGCACCAGTACAGCATCGGCTATTCGCCGGACGCGCCGCCCGACAATCGCGCTTTCCGCCACATTCACCTGACGACGAAGCAGAAGGGGATGGTTGTGACGACGCGCGAGGGGTATTATCCGTCGTAGCGGCAGGCTTCAGGCATCAGGCCGGCTATCGGCTATCAGCTTCAGCAGGCACTTCGGGATCATGGAATTCTCTAGAATAAACGAGAAGTGGCGGCGAAAAACGCGTACCTCGATTTTGTCCTCGAATGGCTGGCGCCGCTCGGGAGCATCACGCTGCGCAGCATGATGGGCGTCCACGTGCTTTACTGCAATGGAATCGTGTTCGCGCTCGTCGGCAAGGGCACGCTGTACCTGAAGGTCGACGACGTGAGCCGGCCGCGCTACGAGGCGCTCGGCCTCGAACCGATTCAGCCGTTCCAAAGGCAGGAGCTGACCCTGTCCTTCTATCCTCCGCCGGCGGAGTTCTTCGAGGACGCCGATGCCCTGCTCGAATGGGGACGAGAGGCGGTGGGAGCCGGGCTGCGCGCGAAGAAGAAACCGGGGGAAAAGCGAAAACGGTCAGCGGTCCGCCGGAAGTGAGGACGTGCCGCGGCTGAAGACCCGCACCCAATCGACCAGCATGCGCTGCGGAAAGCGCGTGGTGGAGTCTGGATATCCGGGCCAGTTGCCGCCCACGGCGACATTCAGCAGCAGAAAGAACGGGTGTCCGTAGACCCACTGCGTCCCCGATGGCAGATCGGCGGGCGTGATGCGCTTGAAGGCATGGCCATCCACCTGGAACTCGACGCCCTGCGGGTCCCAGAGTACCGTGAACACGTGGAAATTGTCGGCGAACCGCTGCCCGTCCGGCAGGGAGTAGGGAGCACCGATGCCGTTGCCGCCGCTGTATCCGGGCCCGTGGACCGTGCCGTGGACGGTAGACGGCTCCTTGCCGATGTTCTCCATGATGTCGATTTCGCCGCAGCGTGGCCAGCCGCTGGTGGAGATGTCGGTTCCCAGCATCCAGAACGCGGGCCAGAGGCCCTGGCCGAACGGGATCTGAATCCGGGCCTCGATCCTGCCGTAGGTGAACGCGGCCAGCCCCTGCGTCTTGAGGCGCGCCGAAGTGTAGCTTGCGCCGTTGGCGACGGCTTGGATCACGAGGTGGCCGGCGCCATCGAGGAAGGCGTTGTCGGTTGAGCTGGTGTAGTTTTCCAGTTCGGCGTTGCCCCAGCCGGTCTGGCCGAGGTCATAGGTCCATTTCGTACGGTCGGGAGCGCTGCCCGCGGGGCCGTCGAATTCCTCGTTCCACACGAGACGCCAAGGCCGCAGGGGCGCGGCATCTTGTGCGTGCAAGGCTGCCACGGCCAGCAGCACGCCGACGCCGATGAGTCCCGTCATGGGACCATTATGACGTCTAATGCGGCCGCTGATGTCCTGGCGCAGATGGATTGCCGACGGGATGGGGCTTGGATCCGTTGACTGCGGCAACCGCGTCGCCTGGCGAGACAAACTGGATGAGGTAATTGACCAGTTGGTCTGCGGTCGGAGAACCGAGGCCGGTGGCGGGATCCCAACCCGGTCCGGCACTGAAGCCAGGCACGTAGAGCGCGTTGTTGCCGCTCGTGACGTCGAAGAACGACGCCGGGTAGTGACCGGGCTCGTTCCACGCGATTTCTCCCTGGTAGGTGCCGGGAGCGGGATTGCATCCGCTCGTCAAGCAACTGACGAACCGTCGCACGTGGGCTGAGCCGATCCGAAGTCGCCGGTTGTATCCCGGGGACCGATGGTACATCCGAACGGATCGTTCCGCTCAATCTTTTTTGGCGAGGTGGCGGCGAAATGGAACCGGTGGAGAGAGAGGAAGCGCCGCCTGCCGGGAGGGCAAGCGGCGCGTTCGGAACGGCAGGCTGGCGCCGATCAGAAGATTCGCTGGTGGACGCGATCCACCGAGAACTCCTTCTCAGCGCTGTGGCAGGCGGCGCAGCTTTCGCCGAGCGAGGTGGTGTTGGCGAGAGCGTGCGAGGCGGTGGCAACGTCATCGTGGCAGCCCTGGCAGGCGGCGGCGATGGGAGCCGTGGTCTTGGTGAACGCGCCGGCGCTGGCCACCATGGCCTTGGCGCCGACATTTTCGACCATGTAGGTGCCGTCCAAATGGCAAGCGGTGCAACGTCGCAGGTCGCCCGGGAACCGGACTTCCTGGTAGTTGGTGCTGCCGAGGACGTACGAATTGACCAGGTTCTCCCCGCGATGGATGCTGTGAATCTGCCAGGCGAGGTTGACACTGTCGCCGGAGGTGCCGTCTGTCAATGCCGGGTTATGGCAGATCACGCACTCCTGGACCGCGGCGCGGGTTCCGCCGTGGACGAAGCCGAGGTTCACGTGGCAGGCGGCGCACTTGTCGCTGGAGACCACCTGGCGGCGAGGGGTCATGGCGCTCTTGTCCACGGAGAAGTAGAACTGCACGGGCTTGGCGGCGTCGGTGGCGGTTGTCTGCTTCGTGGTGCCCGGGAGCAGTGTGACCGAGTTGCGGGCCTCGATGGAGACGGTGTAGGAACCGGTTGCCGCGGCGGGGATCTTGTTGGTCATGGTGTAGGCATAGATACCGCCACCGCCCATGGGCGTCTTGCTGGGATCTTCGGAGACACGGATGGCGCCGGGGCCGGTGTTGTAGTCGATGTTCGATCCACCGAGCACGACCCGGATCTGGGTGATCTTGCTGATGTCGACCGGATTGCCCGACTTGTCCGTCACGCTGAAGGTCACGATGGGAGCGTTGCCGGGCGTGGCATTTTCAACCTTGACGACTTTGGTCACGAGGCCGGGGAGCGAGGTGGAGTTTTCCGGGATGAGATGCGCGCCGGGGACGGAGGCATCGAAATCGAGGGTGGCCTGAGAGCCGTGGCACTGCTTGCACTGGTTGTCGCTGGTCTGCGGGAGGTTGACGTGGTTGGCGCCAGTGGCGAAGTTCACGTCGTCGTGGCAGGAACCGCAGGCGTCCCGGGTGGGGTTGGTCTTCCAGTTGTCGGCCTGAGCGGCGCCCTTGGCGTGGCAGTTGGTGCAGTTGCGGATGTCCTGGGGGAACACGACGTCGGAGAAGTCGGACCATGCCCCGCGGTGGTAGATGCGGTACGGGGTGCCGGCTTTCACGCTGGGGAGGCTGGATCCCATATGGATCTTGTGGATCAGGACCTTCATATCCTGCGTGAGGTTTGTGTCGGGATTGATGGTCTGGGGGGTATGGCACAGGATGCACATCTCGACGGTAAGTCGAGAACCTCCATGGCCAGCCAGCGGGTCGTGGCACTTGTTGCAGGCGTCGGTGGGGGT
>DATJYW010000043.1:0-8086 GCA_035499435.1 Candidatus Acidiferrales bacterium
TGCCCCATGCCGTCGCGGTTGTTGTCGTGCTGCACGTACTTGCCCCAGTACATCAGCGGCAGCCGCGGCTGACCCTGCGCCAGCTTCTTGTTGTAGTAATAGGTATCGACTTCCCGCTCGCGCCCGTCCACCTCGATCACCGGCGTGATGAACACGATCGAGTTGTTGCGGATCGTCTGAATGAAGGGCGTCTCCTCCACGATCAGCCGGTAGGCCAGTTCGATCAGCATCTCCGGCCCGCCCGTCTCCGGCGAGTGGATGCCCGAATTCACCCAGTAGAGCGGCTTGCCCGTCTTGATCAGCTCGCGCGCCTCGTCGTCGTTTTTGAGTTTGCGCGGATCGCCCAGCCGGGCCAGGATGTCCTTGTATTTGTCCAGGTCCTTGATGGTGGCCTCGTCCGCGATCGCCAGGATCACCTGGTCGCGTCCTTCCTCGGTCTGCCCGATTTTCCAAAACTTCGCGCGCGGCGACGCCTTGGCCAGCGCCTCGTAGTAGCGGTAGATGTCCTTGGCGTAGGTCAGCTCGCCCGGCTTGCCCGGGATGCGCCCCAAAAACTTCAGCGGCGACGGCACGGTGTCCGACGCGGGCATGTGGTCCACCAGCTCCGTAGTGATGCGCGGGTCCTGCAGGTATTCCTTGATGAGTTTCGTGTATTCTTCATCGAGCTTCTGCGGCGCGGGCTGCGCGGCGGCAGGAGCCGCCTTCCCCTTCTTGGCCACCTGCGCATCGGCCGGCGGACCACACACGAATGCTAATGCGAGCGCGAGCAGAAGACTCCTGCTCCAGACAAAGCGATTGGACATGTTGGAAATCCTTCCCTGGATTTCACGAGTGTTACCCTTTTGGGGGCCGTGTGTCAACCACGGCGGTCAGCGCAGCAATGCCTCAGCGCCTCCTCCAATACCTGTGAATCGCCCATGCCGCGCCGCCCGCCACCGCCGCGCCCCCGCCGATCCACAGCATCGGCTGCCACGGGAAAGCCCGCCCCTCGCGCCGCAACGTCAGTACGTAGCTCGCCAGCACGCCTAAATAGAACAGCAGGCACATCGGCGTCGCAAAGAGCACAAGATTGAATACGTCCGTGGAAGGCGTCACCACCGCCGCCAGAATAAAGATCGCCAGTATCGCGTACCGGCTGTGCCGCATCAGGAACCCGGGCGTGACGACGCCCAGCGCCGTCAGTAGAAAGATCAGCACCGGTAATTCAAAGACGATCCCGACGCCCAGCACTACGTCCACGAAGCGCTCGAAGTAAATGTCCATGGGCACCATCGGCACCACGAAGCTGTCCCTGGCGATGCTCAACAGAAACGTCAGGCCGTACCGGAACACCACAAAGTACGCGAACACTCCCCCGAGAATGAAAAGCCCCGAGGAACCGACCAGCAACGGCCCCACCCAGCGGCGTTCGTGCCGGTATAATCCCGGTGCGATGAACGCCCAAAGCTGGTACAGCACCCACGGCGATCCCAGGAAGATCGCCCACACCACCGGCAGCTTCACCCAGATGATCTGAAACCCGTCCATCGGATCGAACACGTAGAGCTGCGGCGGATAGCCCAGCGCGGTGAGCGCCTGCCCCGCCGGCTTACAGATGAATCGCCACAACGGATCGGTAAACGTCAGGCTCACGGCGTATGCCACTCCCAGCCCGAGCAGCGCCTTGATCAGGCGCGCGCGCAACTCCGTCAGGTGCTCGACGAAGGACATGCGCAGCATATCGTCTTCCTCTTCACGACGAGGCATGGCTCAGTTCCTATGAAGTGATTCAGCGCTCCTGGGTGCGGTAGCGCCTACGGTGGGAATTCGATATGAGGCGAGCTTTCCCGCCCGCCCCGATAGAGTTAGTGTACACTCAACTCCCATGAATCGCAGACAATTCGTCGCAGGTCTCGCCGCCGCGGCGTGGGCCGGACCCGGCCAGCCGCAGATTAACGGCGCGCGCCTCCGCGACCACCTCGAGCGCCTGAGCGTCTTCGGCCGTCCCCAGGGCGGCACCTTCGCCGACGGTGTCAGCCGCGTGGCGTACTCCGATGCCGACGTCGCCGGACGCGCCTACGTCCGCGGCCTGATGGATGCCGCCGGCCTCAAGACGCGCCTCGATGCCGCAGGCAACATCTACGGCCGCCGCGCCGGCCGCGAAGACTCGCTGCCGCCGGTCCTCTTCGGCTCGCATATCGACTCCGTCCCCAACGGCGGCAACTTCGATGGCGACCTGGGCTCGCTGGCCGCCATCGAGGCCGTACAGTCGCTTCAGGAAGCCGGCCTCACCACCCGCCGTCCGCTACAGGTCGTCGTCTGGCAGAACGAAGAAGGCTACGCCTTCAACAACGGGCTCGCCGGCAGCCGCGCCGCGGCCGGCCACCTGGATCCCGGCGAGCTCGATGGCGTATGGAACGGCATGAAGAAATCCGACGCCATCCGCAAAATCGGCGGCGTCCCCGAACGCATCGCCGAAGCGCGCCTCCCCAAGGACGCATTCGCCTGCTATCTCGAGCTGCACATCGAGCAGGGCGGCACGCTCGAAAAGTCCGGCACCGATATCGGGATCGTCGAAGGTATCGTCGCCATCGACCGCTATGACGTCGAGATCCGCGGCTTCGCCAATCACGCCGGCACCACGCCCATGCCCGAACGCCAGGACGCGCTGGTCGCTGCATCGCACCTCGTGGTCGCGGTCAACGACATCGTACGCCGCGAGCCGGGCCGTCAGGTCGGTACCGTCGGCCAGTTGAACGTCAGCCCCAACGTGCCCAACATCGTCCCTGGCAGCGTCAAGCTGGTCATCGAGCTGCGCGACCTTTCCAGCAACAAGATCGCGGCACTCGCCGATCAGATCCGTATGCGCGCCGCCGAGATCGCCAGGCAAACCGCGACCCGGATCGACATCCGCCCCGCCGCCCACCACGACGCCGCCCTCGCCACTCCGGAGGTCCAGCAGTCGATCGAGGCCGTTTGCGGCCGCCTCGGCCTCAAACACCAGCGCCTTCCCAGCGGCGCCGGCCACGACGCCCAGATGATGGCGCTGATCGGCCCCATGGGTATGATCTTCGTCCCCAGCGTGGGCGGCATCAGCCATTCCCCCAGGGAGCTCACGTCGTGGCAGGACTGCGCACGCGGCGCGCAGGTCCTGCTTCAAACAGTCCTGACGCACGCGGCTTGACTGAGCGCCCGCAGCGCGATGCTCTTCGCCCTATTTCTTCGCTGGGTCCACTGACTTCGGCGGCGATCCCGCGGTCCGCCGGTACACCGTCTCGAAACCCTGCTTCGTCCAGGTCACGCCGTTGGTGGCGGTGGTCGAAGTCTGGTGTATGGTCCCGGGCGGCTGATTCGGCCCCGGAATGTTCGACCGCGGATCGGTAGCCGCGTCCTTCTGGGCGTCCGCCGTATCGGTCACCGTTCGCACCCTGGCAATTGGCCGCGCGTCGATCCGGTCGATCTGATCGCGTGGAATCGCCACCTGTGCGTTCTTGTTGATCACCACGAGATTCTCGTCGGTGAGCTCATCCATCTTCACGTTCAGCGGCTGTGCGGTCCCTCGCTTGTAAACCTGCAGCTCCGTTCCGGTCTTGAGTTCCTTGACCTTGGCCCACGGGTCATCCGCCCCGAAAGCCAGCATCCCGGCGCATAGAAGAACCACGGCTCTCCACATGCCTCTATCCTACTGCCTGGCCGGAGCGCCCGGTTAGTCCGCCACCCGCTTCAACACCGGCTCGTACGCGTCGATTCTCCGGTCCCGCAAAAACGGCCAGTTCCGCCGCACCTGCTCGATCCTTCGCGGATCGCATTCCGCCACCAGGGTCTCGTCCTGGTCCGCTGCCTTCGCCAGGATCTTGCCCTGCGGATCGCTGACGAACGATCCGCCCCAGAACT
Source organism: Candidatus Acidiferrales bacterium (assembly GCA_035499435.1). Taxonomy (GTDB): domain Bacteria; phylum Acidobacteriota; class Terriglobia; order Bryobacterales; family Bryobacteraceae; genus Solibacter. Next base: position 3,874 of record DATJYW010000043.1, read on the forward strand.
GCAGCCCGTCTCCCGGCGCGCCTTCCTCGAATCCCACCCGGTTCACCGCCGCCACATACAATCCGTTGGCGATGGCGTGCGCGCGCTGCACCGTCGTCCAGGCATTCTGCTGCACCAACGCTTCCCCGGCGTCGGACTGGTGGTAGCCGATTGCCGTCGGGTAGAACAGCACCTGCGCCCCACCCAGCGCCGCCATGCGCGCCGCTTCGGGATACCACTGGTCCCAGCACACCAGCGGAGCGATCCGCGCATACCGTGTGTCGAAGCAGCGCACTCCCAGATCGCCGGGAGTGAAGTAGTACTTCTCGTAGAATCGCGGGTCGTCCGGGATGTGCATCTTGCGATAGCTCCCCAGCAGCGAGCCGTCGGCATCGATCACCACCGCAGTATTGTGGTACACCCCCGCCATGCGCCGCTCGAAAACCGAGCCCACCACCACGATCTTCAGTTCGCGGGCCAGCTTGCCGAGCGCCTCCGTGCTGGGTCCCGGAATCGGTTCCGCGAGGTCGAAGCTGTCCGTTCGCTCCTCCTGGCAGAAGTACTGCGACCGGAAAAGCTCCTGGAGACAGACAATCTGCGCTCCCCTGCCTGCGGCCTCGCGCGTCCGCCATTCGGCCTTGGCCAGGTTTTCGTTCGGGTCCTTCGAGCACGACATCTGGACCAGGCCCACGCGAAACGGGGTGAGATGCACAGGTATATTGTATCGGGTGGTACTGTCGCGGACGCTCCCCATTGTTATCATGTTCACTTGTCATGATGCGGGAGCATCGGGCCCTGGTCCTGTTTGATATCGATGGCACGCTGGTGCGGCGCGCGGGGCCTCACCACCGCGAGGCCCTGGTCCAGGGAATCCGGCGCGTCACCGGACTCCCCACTACCACCGACGGCATTCCCGTCCAGGGAATGCTCGATCCCGAAATCGTCACCGTAATGCTGCGCCGCGCAGGCGCCGCTCCGGCGGCCATCCAGCGAGCCATGCCGGAGGTCCTTCGCGCCGCCGAGCGCTACTACCTCCGCGTCTGCCCCGAGCTTCACGGCAAGCACTGCCCCGGCGTCGTGCCCGTGCTCGAACGGCTCTCCCGTCGCGGCAACCTGCTGGGCCTGGTCACCGGCAACCTGACCCGCATCGGCTGGCGCAAGCTGGAGCGCGCCGGCCTGCGCGAATATTTCCGCTTCGGCGCGTTCGGCGAAATGGCCCGGTCGCGCGCCGGGCTCGTCCGCCTCGCCGTGCGGCAGGCGCGCGCCAATGGATGGATCGCGCGCGGCGCTCCGGTCTCGCTCATCGGCGACGCTCCCCAGGACATCCTGGCCGCCCGCGCCAACCGGATCCGTTCCATCTCGGTGCGCACCGGAATCACCCACCCTTCGGAGCTCGAAGACCTCAAGCCGGATGTCTTCCTCTCGAATTTACACGAGCTCCGGCTCTCCATGGTGGAATCCTGAAGGTCATGCGGGCCCTGGTTTTGTTCGGTTTCCTCTGGTTCGGTATCGCCGGCCGGACGCAGTCTTACGTGATCTCCACCCTTGCCGGGTCCGGCGCGCCAACCACGCCCGTGAGCGCCGTCAAGGCCGCGATCGGCGATCCCCCGCGCGTAGCCGTCGACTCCGCGGGCAACGTCTACTTCGGCAGCCTGCATTCCGTCTTCAAGGTGGATCCGTCAGGCAACTTGACGCGCTTTGCCGGCAACGGCCACGCCGGCTATACCGGTGATGGCGGCCCAGCCGTCAACGCTCAGTTGATCAACCCGGTCGGCCTCGCGTTCGACGCGGCAGGCAGTCTCTACGTCGTCGATCACGATGCCGCCGTCGTGCGCCGTATCGCGCCCGACGGCACCATCGCCACCGTGGCCGGCGCCGGCGGCACGCTCAAAGGACCGTTCGGCGTCGCTGTGGACGCGGCGGGCAACATCTACGTCTCGGATACCGGCAATCAGCGCGTCGCCCGGTTCGGAGCGGACGGTCACTTCGCCGGCAGCGTCGCCGACGGCCTGCTCAACGGCCCCGAGGGCCTCGCCATGGATGCCGCCGGCAACCTCTACATCGCCGACACCTTCAACGGCTACATCCGCAAGGTCGCCTCGAACGGGTCGCTCAGCATCGTCGCCGGGACCGGCTCGACGGGCGTCTACAGCGGCGACAACAATCCCGCCGTCAATGCCGCGCTCTCGCTGCCGACCGATGTTGCCGTCGATACTTCGGGCAATCTCTACATCGCCGATTTCGGGAACAGCCGCATCCGAATGGTCGCCGGAGGGCTCATCGCGCCGGGCATCATCACCACCGTCGCCGGTTCCACCAACGGTGCGCCCATCACCGATGGCGAGGAGGCGACCAACACCCGCCTCAATGGGCCCACCGGGGTCGCCGTGGACCGCGCGGGCAACTTCTACTTCGTGGAATCGGCCATCGGATCGGGCACGGACCTCGCGCGCGGCGAGTACAAAGTCTACAAGGTCTCCGTCCAGGGCGTACTCACCACCTACGCGGGCACCGGCGTGCCCAGCTTTTCCGGCGATGGCGGTCCCGCCATCAGCGCGCAGTTGGCTGGCCCCACGGGCGTGGCCGTCGATTCCGGCGGCAACGTCTACATCGCCGATACCGACAACCACCGGCTCCGCAAAGTCACCCCCGCCGGCACGATCTCGACCATCGCCGGCACCGGCTCGCCCGGCTTCTCCGGCGATAACGACTCGCCCGCCGCGGCACAACTCAAGAGTCCGGGTGGAGTGGCGGCGGACTCTTCAGGCCACATCTACATCGCCGACTCGGGCAATTCGCGCGTCCGCCGCATCGATCCCGGCGGCAACATCTTCACCTTCGCCGGAAACGGGAACTCCAGCTACTACGGCGACGGCCTCGCGGCCCAAAGTGCCAGCGTGAACCAGCCGCAAGGCGTGGCCGTGGATTCCGCGGGCAGCCTGTATATCGCCGATACGCTCAGCAACGTGGTGCGCAAGGTAGGCCAGGACGGCACCATCACCACCATCGCCGGCTTCGGCACGCCGGGTTTCAGCGGCGATGGCGGACCGGCGGTGCGTGCCGCCCTCAATCATCCTCGCGGGGTGGCGGTCGATTCGGTCAACGGCATCGTTTACATCGCCGATACCGGCAACAATCGCGTGCGCAAGGTCGACTCTCTCGGCAACATCGGCACCATCGCCGGCGGCCTCAGCGCGCCGGCCGGCGTCGCCGTGGATGCCGCGGGCACACTTTACATCGCCGACACCGGCCACAACCAGGTCCTCCGCGGCGCCACCGTGATCGCGGGCACCGGGACGTGCTGCTACTCCGGCGACGGCGGCCTCGCCTTATCCGCGCAACTGAACGCACCCGCGCAGATCGCCGTCGACGCTGCGGGCAACATCTACATAGCGGATTCGGGCAACAGCGCCGTTCGCGTGCTGCGCCCGGTATCCACGCGCACGCAGGTGACCGGGATCGCCAATGCGGCCAGCAACCAGCCGGGCGCCATCGCGCCGGGCGAGACCGTGACCATTTACGGCACGGGACTGAGGAACGCCCAGTTCCTCTTCAATGGCCTTCCTGCCCCCATCCTCTACACCACCGATGGCCAGGCGGGCGCGGTCGTTCCCTACGCCCTTACCGCCAGCAGCGTGCAGGTAGTAGCGCAAAGCGGCGGAGTGTCCTCGACCCCGCTTTCCGTCTCGCTCACCGCGACCGCTCCCGGCATCTTCACCGCCGATGCCTCAGGCGCCGGACAGGCCGCCGCCCTCAATCAGGACGGCTCCGCCAACGGCTCCGCGAATCCCGCGGCCACCGGCAGTGTCATCACCGTTTACGCCACTGGTGAAGGCCAGACATCGCCGCCCGGCGTGGATGGCAAGCCCGGCGCCGTCCCTCCGCCAAAGCCTCTCGCGCTCGTATCGGTCACCATCGGTGGCGCGCCGGCAACCGTGCAGTACGCCGGCGGAGCGCAGGGCATTATCGCCGGGGTGATGCAGGTGAATGCCGTCATTCCCGCGGGGCTCTCAGGCAGTGTCCCCGTGGTCCTGACCGTCGGCGCAGCGTCCAGCCAGCCTGGCGTCACGATCGCGATTCGCTAGAGATCTCAGCGTCTCTGCGGTGAATTCGCCGGTCGCTCCCCCGCAACCACGTACGCCGTCTCGGCATACCGGCTGTTCCCCGTAGCGGCCTTCACCGTGCGCAGCGCATCGTTGCCCGCCACCACCAGCACCATATGGCTCGCATCCAG
>DATJYW010000044.1:0-15774 GCA_035499435.1 Candidatus Acidiferrales bacterium
CCGTGCCGCCGGCGGCACGCCCATGGAGTTCAACACGATTGCCATCAGCGACGGCGTCACCATGGGCACGGAGGGCATGAAAACCTCGCTGGTCAGCCGCGAGGTGATCGCCGATTCCATCGAGCTTCTCGTCCGCGGCCACATGTTCGACGGCGTGGTGGCGCTGGTCGCGTGCGATAAGACCATTCCCGGCGCCGCCATGGCGCTGCTTCGCCTCAACGTTCCAGGAGTCGTCCTGTACGGCGGAACCATCATGCCGGGCAAGTTCGAGGGCCACGACGTCACCATCCAGGACGTGTTTGAGGCTGTGGGCGCGCACGCCCGTGGCAAGATTACCGACGCGCAACTCCGCGATATCGAAGACCACGCCTGCCCCGGCGCCGGGGCCTGCGGCGGCCAATTCACCGCCAATACGATGGCTACGGTGATGGAGCTGATCGGTCTTTCTCCGCTGGGTACGGCCGCCGTCCCGCAGCTCGATAAGCGCAAGGAAGACATCAGCGTGCGCTGCGGCCGCGTGATGATGGATGCCGTCCGCAACAATCTCCGCCCGCGCGACATCTGCACCCGCAAAGCGTTCGAGAACGCCATCGCCGGTGTGGCCGGCACAGCGGGCTCGACCAATGCCGTGCTGCACCTGCTCGCCATGGCCCGCGAAGCCGATCTCCCGCTCACCATCGACGATTTCGAACCGGTGCTCGCCCGCACGCCCGTCTTCGTCGATATCAAGCCCGGCGGCAAGTACGTCGCAGCCGACGTCGACACCGCCGGCGGAATTCCCGTCATCGCGAAACGCCTTCTCGAGGGCAAATTCGTGGATGGCAGCGCTGTCACAGTCACCGGCCGCACCTTCGCCGAGGAAGCCGCCGACGCGCGCGAGACCCCGGGACAGCAGGTGATTCTCCCGCTGGCCAAGGCCTTGAAGCCGCGCGGCGGCATCGCCATTCTGCGCGGCAGCCTCGCGCCCGAAGGCTGCGTGATCAAGCTCGCCGGCCATGAGAAGAAGGTTCACCACGGACCCGCGCGCGTTTTCGAGCGCGAAGAGGACGCCATGGCCGCTGTGACCGGCGGCAAGATCCAGGCCGGCGATGTGGTGGTGATCCGCTATGAAGGCCCGCGCGGCGGACCCGGCATGCGCGAAATGCTGGGCGTTACCGGAGCCATCGTTGGCGCGGGGCTCAGCGACGATGTCGCGCTGGTCACCGACGGCCGTTTCTCCGGCGCCACGCACGGTTTCATGATCGCGCACGTTGCACCCGAGGCCTTCAACGGCGGTCCTATTGCCGCCGTCAAGGAAGGCGACCGGATCACCATCGATGCCGACCGCGGCGTGATCGATCTCGAAATTCCGGCCGACGAGCTGAAGCGCCGTCTGGCCGCGTGGAAACCCGTCGAGCCAAGATACAAGACCGGCGTCATGGCCAAATACACCAAACTGGTGGCCAGCGCCAGCGAAGGCGCGGTGACGCGCTAATGTGCTTGTGAGGCCTACCCTACAAGAACGTATAATTTCCGTATGTTCTACAAAGCCTCCGTCGCGGCTTGGGCGTGCGCGGCCGCCTTTGCCGCCGGCGCATCGACTCCAACCCTGGAAGACTCGCTCAACCTGAAAACAGTCTCCGGCGCACAGATCTCGCCCGATGGCCGCTATGTGGCCTACTCGGTTTCGGAAACCAACTGGGAAGAGAACGATTTCGTCTCGCAGATTTGGATCGCGATTCCCGCCACCGGCGAGCGCTACCAGCTTACGCGCGGCAAGAAATCCTCGGGCGGGCCGGTGTGGTCCCCCGATGCCCGCCGCCTCGCCTTCGCCAGCGACCGCGACGGCAAGCGCCAGATCTACCTCATCTCGCCCACCGGGGGCGAAGCCCAGCAGCTTACCAACGAGGAGAACGGCGTGGGCGCAATCGCCTGGTCGCCTGATGGCTCGTCCATCGCCTTCACCTCCAGCGGTCCCGACAAGGCTAAGAAAGACCGCAAGGACAAATACGGCGATTTCGAGATCTACGAAGGCGACTACAGCATGAACCACCTGTGGCTGGTCAAGATTCCGGCCGACATTCCCGGCGACCTCAAAAAGCTGCCCAAGCCCGAGCAATTGACCAAAGGCGAGCAGTTCAGCGTCGGCGGCTTCTCCTGGTCGCCTGACGGCAAGCGTATCGCCTTCGACGCCCAGCGCGATCCCGACCTGGGCTCCTCCGACACGCAGACCATCTACGTGCTCGATCTGGCCGATCTCCATGTGCGAAAGCTGCTCGAATCCAGCGGGCCGAACGGAAATCCCAAGTGGTCGCCGGATTGCAGGCAGATCGCCTATTCCACATCGAATGGGCACCAGTTTTACTATTGGGCCAATCGTTACATCGCGGTGGTGCCGGCCGATGGCGGACAGCCCAGCGTGGTGTCGAAGGATTTCGACGAGGACGCAAACCTGATCGCCTGGGGTCTCGACGGCATCTATTTCGGCGCGACCCAGAAGACCGCCGCGCACATCTTTCGGCTTGATCCGGCGACGCGGGCTGTACGGCGCATCACCGGGCCGGATCCTTTCCTGGCGCAAGGAGCTTCGTTCACCAAGGACTACCGGACCATGGCGGGCTACGGCGCCGCGCCCAATCGCTTCGGCGATATCTACACCACCCCGGTCTCCGACTTCTCGCCCAAATACCTGACTGACACCGGCGCTCAATGGAAGGACTTCAAACTGGCCTCGCGCGAGGTCGTCCAGTGGAAATCCAGCGACGGCGCCGCGATCGAAGGCATCTTGATCAAGCCGGCGGATTATGACGCCTCGAAAAAGTATCCGCTGCTGGTGGTGATTCACGGCGGACCGACGGGCGTAGACACACCGGGGCTCTCCGCCGACCGCTACTACCCGATCGAGCGCTTCGCCGCCAAGGGCGCGCTCATCCTCAAGGTGAACTATCGCGGGTCGGCCGGCTACGGCGAGAAATTTCGCGCGCTGAACGTGCGCAATCTCGGCGTCGGCGATTACGAGGATGTGATCAGCGGCGTCGATTCACTCATCGCACGCGGCATCGTCGACAAGGACCGGGTGGGCGCCATGGGCTGGAGCCAGGGCGGCTACATCTCCGCGTTCATCACCTGCTACAGCGACCGGTTCAAGGCAGTCAGCGTTGGCGCGGGCATTTCCGATTGGACGACGTACTACGTCAACACCGATATCCACCCGTTCACGCGCCAGTATCTCAAGGGGACGCCGTGGGACGATCCGGAGATCTATCGCAAGACGTCGCCCATCACCTATGTGAGCCGCGCCAAAACCCCGACGCTGATCCAGCACGGCGACCAGGACAAGCGCGTCCCGCCGCCGAATTCGTTCGAGCTATACCAGGCGTTGAAGGATCGCAAGATCCCGGTGAAGCTGGTCCTCTATAAAGGATTCGGCCATCCCATCAACAAGCCCAAGCAGCAGAAGGCGGTGATGGAACACAACTACGAGTGGTTCAGCAAGTACATCTGGGGCGAGGAAGCCTCAGTTACTGCTTCAGCAGTGGGAAAGCCGTGATCCTCAGCTTGGCCGCTCCGTAGGGCACCAGCGTTACCGTCTCCTCCGGCCGCTTGCTGGTTACCGGACTCATCGGCAGCAGACCGGGCGAATCGTCCACCAGCGTCCATTCCGGCAAGCGCCGAGCCGTAGCGGTGATCTCCACCGGCGCATTCTCTGAGTCGAAGGGTTGTCTCGCGATCGCCTTTTCCGTCACCTGCATCCCGCCGGGAACCAGCGCGTAATTCCATGGAGTGGTGGGATAGACCTCCCAATCCGCCGCCGGCCCGGTCTGTTTGATCCTGTGCCAGCTCTCGCCGATCTTCAGCGAGAAGACCAGCGGCCCGCGCTCCACGGCCATCGAATTGTTGTACCAGGTGGAGGTCCGCACGGCCATCGGGAATCGCAGCTCGACACGGTCGCCGCGATTCCAGGTGCGCGCCACGCGGAAGAACTCGCCGGCTTTCACGCCGTTCTGCTGCGCGTCATTCACCGCGATGGTGGCTCCCGCGGCCCATGCCGGGATGCGCAGCACCAGCGGGAACGAGACCGGTTTCGAAGGATTCACCGTCAGCGTAACTGTCTCGCGGAACGGATAATCGGTGCGCTCCTCGATGTTGACGCCGTTCGCCGTCAGCTCGCTCGGACCGTAGGCGACCGCCGCGAACCCGCCTTCGGGAGCCGCCATCCAGAGGCTCGCGGCCAGCTTCGGCCACCCCTGGTGCATGTTGGCCGTGCAGCAGCCGAAGTTCGGCTCCAGCCCGAAGATGTTGGACTCCGGCCCGTTGGTCGCCCATCGGTGATTGGAGATCGAGCACATCACCTGGTTGGCCTGCTGGTCGTACTGGTGCGCCCACAGGTCCTTGGTCAGCGTGCCGGGCAGCGCGTTGTAGGCGATCTTTTCGAGGCGGTCGCCGAAGAGCGGATCGCCGAGGATGGCGAGATCCTGCTCGAGCGAAAACATGGCTTCCACCACCGCGCACAATTCCGTGCCCTGGCTGGGATCACGTCCGGCGAAGTGCTCGTCGGCGCTGAAAATGCCGTTGGGCTGGCCGTGATACCTGTCGAGGGCAGTGAACATCTGGTAGAGGCTGGCACGGTCGCCCTGGTCGCCGGTGATCAGCCACCATACAGCGGCGGCCTTCATGGCCATCGCCGTATTCACGCCGTGGTTGGAGAGATCGGCGTAGGGCCGCACCACGCGCTCACGGGTTTTGAAATCGGCGAACTGCGCTTCCCAATCGTGCCCCTGCTGGTGCAGCCGGCGCGCCAGGTCGAGCAGGGCGCGATCGCCGTTGCGGTTGTACAGCCAGAGCACGGTGAGCACCTCGTCGTGCCAGCGGAAGATGGCCCACTCCTTCAGCGGCCGCTGATCCAGGTGTTTTGCCTGGTAGGCGAAGTAGCGCTCCATCGCGGGAATCACTCGCGAGTCGCCGGTGGCTTCCTGGAACTGCGCGAGCGCCTTGAGCATGACGTAGTTGGGCCACCAGTCCGTGTTCTTGACCGGCCCCAGCCAGCCGTCGGGCTGCTGGTGGTCGAGAGTCCAGTCCATCCACTTGCGAACCTTGGCGATGAGCGCGGCGTCCCTGGTGAGGTATGCGAGCGGGACCAGGCCGTCGAGGAAATACGGCCCGCGCTCCCAGCCCTCGCCGTCCCCGCCCAGCCACGCGCTGTTCGGGCCGAGGTCGGGCCAGAATTCATCGAGGTGCCCGCTGAGGCCCTGGGCCTGGATGCGGAGCTGATCGAGCAGCCATCCTTTCGGCATCACCGAAGTCAGCGGCAGGGGCTGAAAGGCGCCCGGCTGCAGCGGCGCACGATTCGGCGCGGCGCCGAGTGTGCACAGGGCCACAAACGCCAGCAGGAGTCTCATCTGCCTTGTAGTCTACAATCTTTGTAGGGCAGGCTTCCTCAGCCCCTCACGCGTGCGGAGCGCGCTCTTCCATGGATTACCAATCCGGCTTCGGCAACGAATTCGCGACGGAAGCGGTGAAAGGTGCGCTGCCCGTGGGTCAGAATTCTCCCCAGAAGCACCCTCTCGGCCTCTACACCGAGCAGTTGAGCGGCAGCGCCTTCAGCGCACCCCGGGCCGTCAACCGCCGGACCTGGACCTACCGCATCCGGCCCAGCGTCACACACAAGCCCTTCGAGGAGCGTCCCGCCGGGATGCTGCGCAGCAGCCCGTTCAACGAAGTCCCCACGCCGCCCACCCAGTTGCGCTGGAATCCTTTCCCGATTCCAGACCAGCCGACGGATTTCATCGAGGGCCTGGTGACCATCGCAGGCAACGGCGATCCGGCGATGCAGACGGGTGTCGCGGTGCACGTCTATGCCGCGAACCGGTCTATGCAGGCACGCTTCTTCTACGATGCGGACGGCGAATTGTTGTTGGTGCCGCAGCAGGGCCGGCTCCGGCTTGCCACTGAGCTCGGCATACTGGAAGCCGCGCCGGGCGAGATCTGTGTGGTGCCGCGCGGCATTAAATTCCGCGCGGAGCTTCCCGACGGCCCCTCGCGCGGCTACATCTGCGAAAACTACGGCGCACCGCTGCGGCTGCCTGAGTTGGGCGCGATCGGCGCCAACGGCCTGGCCTACCCCCGGGATTTTCTCGCGCCCGTTGCCGCCTTCGAAGACACCGACGGCGACTTCCGTATCGTGGCCAAGTTTCTGGGCCGGATGTGGTCCGCGGAAATCGACCACTCCCCGCTGGACGTGGTCGCCTGGCACGGCAACTACGCGCCCTGCAAGTACGACCTGGCGCGCTTCCAGTGCATCAACACGGTGAGCTTCGATCATTCGGACCCATCCATCTACACCGTGCTGACCTCGCCCGCCAACGTGGATTTCGCGATCTTCCCGCCCCGCTGGCTGGTGGCCGAACACACCTTCCGCCCGCCCTGGTTCCACCGCAACCTGATGAACGAGTTCATGGGCCTGATCCACGGTGCCTATGATGCCAAGGCGGAGGGCTTCCTGCCCGGCGGAGCCAGCCTGCACAACTGCATGTCGGGCCACGGTCCCGACGCGGAGACCTGGGAGCGCGCTACCGCTGCGGATCTCAAGCCGCAGCGCCTCGCCGACACGCTGGCCTTCATGTTCGAGACGCAGCTCGTGCTGCGGCCCACGCATTACGCCATGGAGAGCAAGATCCTCCAACACGAGTATTTCGAGTGCTGGCAGGGCCTGAAGAAGCACTTCCATGCCGGGTGAAACGCTGCGCATTCTCTTGAACGGCCTGATCGATTACGCCGGCCTCTTCCCACCGGCCTCCCTTGATATGCCGGCCGCGCTGCGCAATTACGCCGCTTACCGCAAGGGCGAATACGCGTGGATGCTGGGCCGGTTCGTTGTTCCCGCCGCGCGGGTGAACGAGGTGGATACCTCGTGGCCGGTCAGTGTGCTCTACACCGAGCCGCGCCGGATGGAGGTAGCCGGCGCGGTCACCTACTACGAGGTCACGGTGGATTCGGATTTGGATTTGCCGAACGGAGCTTATGCCAAGATCCGCATGGGCGGCGAAACATTCCCCGAGCCGGTTGCGGTCGCCAGGTTTCTGCGCGCGCGGGTGCCGTTCAAAGCTACGGCCGGACTGCATCACCCCTTGCGTAATCCGCCGGCGCACGGATTCGTGAATCTCTTCCTTGCCGCAGCCCTGGCCTGGCGCGGACAGGAGCCGCTTCCTACTTTGGAAGAGCAATCCGCCGGCGCGTTCGTCTTCGGTGATGAGACGGTCGAATGGCACGGCCACGCGGTCTCCGCCGATGTACTCCGCGAAGTGCGCCAGCGGTTCGCCATCAGCTTCGGCTCCTGCTCGTTCGAAGAGCCCATCGCCGGCCTGAAAGGGCTCGGGTGGCTGTGACCGCGTACGGATTGACGCGCGCCGGCATTGCGGTGCGGGTCGAAGGCCAGGTCTTGCATTTGCGCGACGTCCTCGACCGCCTGCCAGCCAGGCTCCGCGATGCCTGCGCCGCTGAAACTCTGAATCCGCTGATGGCGCTTGGCCGCGAACATTGGCGCGAATTGCGGACCGCTCTCGAGCAAATCCTCCGCGATGCGCCTCCGCGCTTCAGTCCGCTTTCGGAAGTGGAGATGCTCTGCCCCGCGGCGATCGGCGATTACACCGATTTCTATGCGTCGATCCACCATGCGACGAATGTGGGCGCCCTCTTCCGTCCGGACAATCCGCTGCTGCCGAATTACAGGCACGTGCCTGTTGCCTATCACGGCCGCGCGTCCTCGATTGTCGTCGGCGGCACTCCGGTGCGCAGGCCGGAGGGCCAATTCAAGAGCGGCGATTCGCTGGAGTTCGGGCCTACGCGCTCGCTGGACTACGAGCTCGAAGTCGGCTTCTTCATCGGTCCCGGCAACGCGCTGGGCGAGCCTATCCATATCGCGTGCGCGGAAGAGCATATCTTCGGCGTATGCCTGGTGAACGACTGGTCGGCACGCGACATTCAGGCGTGGGAATATCAGCCGCTCGGTCCGTTTCTGGGCAAGAGCTTCGCCACGACCGTCTCGCCGTGGGTCGTAACCCTGGACGCGCTGGAGCCGTTTCGCGTAGCGGCCCCGCCGCACGATCCGCCGCCGCTCGCGTACCTGCAATCGGACACGAATGCCGGCATCGACTTGAATCTCGAAGTCCTGATCGCCAGCGCCGCCATGCGGGAAGCCAACCTGCCTCCGATGCGGCTCAGCCGGGGCAACCTGAAAGATCTCTATTGGACGCCGGCTCAATTGCTCGCACATCACACCAGCAATGGCTGCAACCTCCGCCCCGGCGACCTGCTTGCCAGCGGAACCGTGTCGGGACCCACCCGCGATTCGCTCGGCTGCCTGCTCGAGATCACGCGCCGCGGCGCCGAGCCCGTCACGCTGCCGACGGGTGAGACGCGCCGCTTCCTGGAAGACGGAGACGAGGTGACGATTCACGGATGGTGCGAGCGCAATGGATACGGCCGCTTGGACCTGGGAACCTGTGTCGGGGGGGTCGAAGGTGCGCGCACCTAGCGCTCACCGTCCCGCTACCTTCCCGTACAACTCCGAATACGCCCGTGCCGAAGCCGCCCACGAAAAATCCTTACCCATGCACCGCCGCATCCGCTCGACCCAGCCTTCCTGATCTCCGAATGCATCGAGCGCCGCGTGCACGCCCCCCACCAGGGCCTGTCCGGAGTACTCCCAGAACTTGAATCCCGTCTCCCCGTCGATCGTATCCTCCAGCCCTCCCGTGGCATGGACCACCGGAGGCGTGCCGTATCGCAGGCTGTACATCTGGTTCAATCCGCACGGCTCATATCGGCTGGGCATGAGGAAAATGTCGCTTCCCGCTTCGATGCGGTGCGCCAGCCCGTTATCGAAGCCGATCCGCACCGCAATCCGCCCCGGATGCTCCTCCTGCATGCGGCGGAAGAAGTCTTCGTACTCGCGCTCGCCCGAGCCCAGCGCCACCAGGTACACGTCTCCCCCGATGATCTCTGCCGCCGCCTCCGCGAGAATATCCGCGCCCTTCTGACGGGTGAACCGCGAGACGATCCCGAGCAGCGGACGGTCCATCGCCTCCGCAGGCAGCCCGAATTCGTCGATCAGCCCACGCTTGCACGCCTGCTTGCCGGACAGGTCCGCCGCCGAGTATCGGGCCGGTATCAACGGATCCACCTCGGGACTCCACTCCCCATAGTCCACTCCGTTCAGAATTCCGCTGAGCACATCGGCGCGCGCGCGGAGAGCGCCGTCCAGTCCGAAACCCAGCTCCGGCGTCTGAATCTCGTGGGAGTAGGTCGGGCTGACCGTGGTGAGCGCGTCCGAAAAAGCGATGCCGCTCTTGATGTAGCTGACACGCCCGAAAAATTCCATGCCTTCGGGCGAGAAGAGGGTCGAATCGATCGCCGCCTCCGTCAGCGCCGTCTTCGGAAAGATCCCCTGATATCCCAGGTTGTGAATTGTGAAGATGGTGCGGCAGCCGAGAAAGGTCGGATCGGTGGCGAAGGTGGTGCGCAGGTAAGCCGGCACTAGTCCCGCCTGCCAGTCGTGGCAGTGAAATATGTCTGTCCGGAACAGATTCCGCGCCACGCCGATCGCCGCCCGCGCAAACACTGCGAAGCGCACGTGATTGTCGGGATAGTCGAGTCCGTTGTCGCCGTACAGGCCTTTGCGGTCCAGGTCGAACAATTCCGGGCAATCCACCAGGTACACCGGAAATTCCGCGGCCGCCCGATACACCGTGCAGTCGAAAGCGTCCATGCCGAGGTGCACAACAAGATGGTCCCAGACGCGCCTTGCGGTCTTGAGCTCAATCCCGCTGTAGCGCGGCAGCACCACAGCCATATCGTGCCCCAGCGAGCGCAGTGCCGGCGGCAGCGCGCCTACGACATCGGCGAGCCCGCCGGTCTTGGCCCAGGGCGCAACTTCCGAGGAAACCATCAGTACGCGCGCCACAGTCGAATTGTATCAAGCGGGGCGCTTACGCCTGTTGCGCGATCGCCAGGTCGCGCGCCTTCAGCCACCGCAGCCGCGACTGGTGTTCCTGGTAGATGGTGGTGAATCCGGCCCAGTAATAGCCGAACACGAACAGCGCCAGGAATGGAATCGAGAGGAAATTGTAGGTCGAAATCGCAAACGCCACCATCACCACGAAGTACGTCCCGATGGCGATTTCCATATACGGCAGCCAGCCGCTGCGCCGCCGGTATCTCTTGTTCTCCAGCTTCACCGGCCGCTCGCCGATCGCGTACTTGGGTGTGCGCACGAAGCTGGTCTCCACCCCGAATATCGCCTCCAGCACCGCCCGCGTGTTGATGATGGTCAGACCGACCCCCACCGCCATCAGCATCGGCAGCAGCAGAATCGATCGTTTCCAGTTTTTCGGGCACAACTCCCGCTGTGCCACCACATAAAACAGCGAGATGGACCAGAAGGACGCCGCGATCAACGGCAGGTCCAGGAAGACCATCTGCCACACGCCCATGTAAAAGCGCACGATCATCACCGGCAGCATCAGCGCCGAAACCACGATCATCAGCGGATACGAAATGTTTGGCGTCAGGTGCAGGAACGCCTCTGCTTTCACCCGGCGCGGAATATCCGCCTTCAAAATCGAGGGCAACAGCTTTTTCGCACACTGCGTGAGCCCCTTGGCCCAGCGCGATTGCTGCACCTGGAATCCGTGCATCTCCACCGGCAACTCGCTCGGGCAGTCCAGCCCAGGCAGGTACACGAACCGCCAGCCCTTGAGCTGCGCCCGGTAACTCAGATCGCTGTCTTCGGTCAGGGTATCGTGCTGCCACCCGCCGGCATCGTCGATCATCGCCTTGCGGAGAATGCCCGCAGTGCCGTTGAAATTGAAGAAATATCCCGCGCGTGACCGCGCCCCATGCTCCAGGATGAAGTGCCCGTCGAGCAGCATGGCTTCCACTTCCGTCAGGAAGTTGTAATCGCGGTTCAGATAGCTCCAGCGCGTCTGCACCACGCCGACCTTCGGGTCCGCAAAGTGGTGAATCGTGCGTATCAGGAAATCCGGCGGCGGGCAGAAGTCCGCGTCGAACACGGCCACGAATTCGCCCGTGGCCGCCGACAGTCCTTCCTGCAATGCGCCCGCCTTGAACCCGTGGCGGTTGGTTCGGTGCAGATACTCGATCGGGTAGCCCAGCGCGTGGTATTTTTCCACCAGCGCTTCGGCGAACGGCGCCGTGTCGTCCGTGGAATCGTCCAGCACCTGGATCTGAAGCAGTTCTTTCGGATACTGGACTTTGACTACTTCGTCGATCAGCCGCTCCACCACGTAGCGCTCGTTGTAGAGCGGCAACTGGATCGTCACCGGCGGCAATTTCTCGAATCGCCGCGGCGGCTCGCCCTGCGCCTTTTTCCGGTGTTTGAAATAAGTATGGATTACATCGTACCGATGAATGCCATAAATCGAGAGGATAAACAGCACCGTAAAATACGGAATCAACATCGCCCAATCAAACCAATTGAGCTCGTGAATTCCCGCGAACGGGTTGTTCATGACACTGCGGATGAACCGCTCGGCAGCGGACGGCCGCGCAACCAGAAATACCAGAGCCAGGCTAGCCGACATGAAATTGTCTGAAAAAAGACATACCTATCTTATCAAATCCTGGTCGCGCGCCGGGACACGGGAATCACAAATTTCAGGGCCGTCTGCGTCGCGCTGAAACTTACAACCTTTACATCTTTCAACCCTGCGGTCCGGCCGGCCTCGATTACCTCAATTTCCCGAATCTCCGTCACGCCCTTGGGATACACTACCCAGAGTGCTCCAGCAGTTTTCAGGCCACCGGCCACCTTTGCGATACGCTCCAATCCCTTCGCCGTACCTACCGCCCAAAACACCAGGTCCGCTTGCTTTTTTGCTGCCGTTAACGTCGACAACTCCTCCTCGAACCCCGCCTCGAACGCTCCTATCACCCGCACTTCGAGGCCCGGCTTCACTCCGAGTTTTTCCGCCCGCGACTGAGGATGCAGAATCTTCACCGCCCACTTTTCCGCCGCCGGCCCCAATTGCAGCAGAACCGGGCCGCCCGCGGTCTCCAGCCGCAACGTCCCCGCCTCGGCTTTGGCATGCCTCACATCCTTGAGGGGAATCTTCACCCGCTCCGGCCCGCGAAACAGGATATGGTCGCTTTCCAAATACGCCCGACCTCTGATCACGCGCTCGCCATGATGCATCCGGCAATCGATTTCCTGTCCCATCGCTACCTCGCTACCACCGCACCACTGCCCGCCCTGCCACACTCCCGCGCCGCAGCCGATCCATCAGCTCCGGCACCTCCTCCAGCCCGTGCACCCCGACCCGTGGCCTCACCACTCCCTGCTCGGCCAGTTTGAACACCGTCCGTAGGTCCTCCGCCGATCCCAGGAAGCTGCCTCGCAGCGTGATTCCCTTCAGCACCGTTTCCACCAGTGGCAGTTCGTAGTTCGCCACCGAGAGCCCCACCAGCACCAGCCGGCCGTTCCGCTTCAGCGCGCGAAACGCCTGCGGGATCGCTGCCGGAGCCGCCGTGAACACGATCGCTGCATCGGCTCCCTTCACCGCTGCTGCGGCTCCATCCTCCCGCGCGGCCTCCATCTTCTCGCCGCTCGGGTCCGACACCGCCGCACACACGCCCATATGCTTCGCCATCTGGAGCGCCAGGTGTCCCAGCCCGCCGTAGCCGAACAGCGCCACCGTCTGCCCGCTCTCCAGCCCCGCCTCGCGCAGCGCCCGGTACGCGGTCCATCCCGCGCAACACAGCGGCGCCGCAATCTCCGCCGCCAGTCCGTCCGGAACGCGCACCAGAGCCCGCGCCGGTGCGATCACCCGATCGCTCAATGCTCCCTGCAGCGTGTAGCCAAAATTGGTCTGCTTGGGACAGAATCGTTCCCGTCCCGAGACGCACCACTCGCAGCCGCCGCAAGTCGTGCCCAGAAACGTGATGCCGGCGCGATCTCCCGGCGCCCAACCGGTCACTCCCGCGCCTGCCGCCTCCACCCTTCCGATTCCCTCGTGTCCCAGTGTCACGGGCGCCAGCGGTAGTTTCTCCAGCGTGGTCACGAACACGTCGGAGTGACACAGCCCGCACGCCTCCATCCGCAGCAGCACCTCTCCTTCGCCAGGCTCCCCGAGGTGCACCGCCTCCACCGCCACGACCGCCCGCGCCTGCTGCAGCACCGCGGCACGCGTCCGATAAGTTCGCACCATGACTCAGGAGTATATCCTCTTCCAGACTTTCCCCTGAGGTACCCTGTGGACAGTGGCACGCGACGAGATCCTGGCCCGGCTCCGTGAAAGGATTGTGGCCTTCGCGGCATCTCATCTATCGAGGGACGCCGCCGAGGATCTGGCGCAGGAGGTGCTCATGCTCCTGCATGAAAAATACGCGCACCTGGAGCGGGCCGAAGACCTGCTGCCGCTCTCCTTGCAGATTGTGCGGTTCAAGATCATGGCCCAGCGGCGCAAATCGGTTCGCCGCGGGGAGTACAACCAGGTTTCCATTACCGATATCCAGTTGCCCGATCTGGACGCCGACCCCGCCGGCTACGTCGAGCGCAAGGAATTGCTCGAGCGGCTCACACGCGCCATCGCCGGCCTCGGCGATCGCTGCCGTGAAATCATGCGGCTGAAGCTGCAGGGAAAGACGTTCCCGGAAATTCAGAAGATCATGGGCGTAGCGGCGATCAACACCATTTACACCTGGGACCATCGCTGCCGCAAGAACCTGCTGGATGCCATGGGCGGAGACTGGGAACCCAAGCTATGACGCGGGAAGAAGTCCAAAAACTGCTCGGCGGGTACGCCACCGGCACCCTGACCCCGGCGGAGCAGCAGGCGCTCTTCGAGGCTGCGCTCGATGACCAGGAAATCTTCGACGCCGTGGCCCGCGAACAGCCCCTGCGCGACCTCCTGCGCGATCCGGCAGCCAGGGCAGAGGTCCTCGCCGCGCTCGACGACCGGCGCTCCGCAGGCATCTGGGCGTGGGTGCGCCGGCCGTTGGTGGCCGGGCTCGCTATGGCAAGCGTGGCGGTCATCGCCGTCGCCGTATGGCAGGTGTCGCGCAGGCCTGCCGAAAAGGCAGTCATCGTCGCCGAGAACCGTCCGGCGCAAGTGCCGGAGGCCGCGCAGCCCTCTCCAGCCGCCGTGCCGGCGCCCGCGGCCCGGACCGAGAAGACTGCGCGCTCTTTCGCCGACAAGACCCTCATGCACGCCAGGCGGCAAGAACCGCGAGTTCCCGGCGTCTCAGAACCAGTCACGCCCTCCCGCGATGCCGCGCTTCAACCCAAGCAGCAGGGCGCGATCACTGCGGCGGCACCCGAGGCTGCTTCGGCAAAGCCAGCCGACGAACTGAAGTTGAACCAGCAGGCCGCAGCCCCGCCCGCGCTACCCGCACCGCAATTCAATCAAAACCAGGCTGCGGCGGCGGGCGCCCAGCAAAACCTGCGCGCTCTCGACGCACGGGCGCTTTTCTATGCTCCGCAAGCGCCGCCAGCCGGCCGTTCCGCCTTCGCGCCCGCGCAGGCCGACCAGGCCTCCGGAGTCGGAGGCGTGGGCGGCGCACAATTGGCCAGGAAGAAAGGCGGTGTGATCGGGGGCGCTGTCGGCGGCGTTCTCGGCACCTCGACATCGCTTGGCGTGCGGGCCAGCATCGTGCGCGCCAACCAGGAACTGGACCCCTCCGCACCCCTGCAGGCCGGCGAATCCGTGAAGCTCAAACTCATCCCGAACGCCGACGGGTTCCTCTACGTGACCGAAGGCGACAACCTGCTCGCCGGCGCGGCCGTGAAGCGCCTGGAGGCATTCGAAACCCCGGAGCTCACTCGCGATGCCCCCGGCCAGCGTCAGCTCCGCATTACCTTCACGCGTGTCGCCATGCCCGCCGATGCGCTGGCCAGGCTGGCCAAGGATACCCGCGCCAACCTGGTCCAGACCAAGGCCGAGAGTGAGCCGGCAACTTACACCGTGCAGAACGCTTTTGCTCCAGCCCCGCAGCAGGTGGTGGTGCCGATCACCCTCACCTGGCAGTGACGGCGCTCACCGTCTCCACAAACTGTTCGGCAACGCGCGGCGCGTCGAACTGATCGATCCAGCCTGAATAAGACTGGACAGGCTGAAGCCTGTCCCACGAAGCCATGCCCGCCGCCATCGCCTCGGGATCATCGGGCTCGACCAGCGTCGCCTGCGGCGCTACTTCCGGAATCGCTGCCGCGCGCGCCGCCACGATCGGCTTGCCCGCCGCCATCGCCTCCAGCAGCACGATTCCAAAGCCCTCCTGCACGCTCGGCAGGCAGAAGAGAGTGCACCGATTGTATTCGGCGGCAAGCTGCGATCGCGTGACGTCGCCCAGCCACGTCACCGTATCCTCAAGCCCCAGCGACCGCGTCAGGCCACGCCACATCGCGTTGCACGGTCCGTTTCCGACGATCCGGACTTCCAGCCCGGGAATCCTTCCGCGCAATCGGGCGGCGGCGCGCAACAGCACATCCACCCGCTTGCGCCGGTAGAATCGCCCCGCAAACAGGACGGTAAATCGTTCCGCGCTGGCCGGCGCCGCGGCCAGGTGCCCGCGCCACTTCGCCAGGTCGATCAGCTCCGGCACGATCGCGGGCGGCTCCTTCAGACCGTATAGTGCCCGCACCCGCTCCGCGCAATACCGGCTGGTCACCAGCACTCGTGACGCACGATGCACGTGCAAACGTTCGCAGCGCGCCTGAATTCCCATGGTGAGCCGAGTCAGGCCGCGCTCGAACCGCACCTCGTCCGCGATCACGCCTTTCAA
>DATJYW010000045.1:0-6183 GCA_035499435.1 Candidatus Acidiferrales bacterium
GGCGACCGGAAATCCGGTGGCGAAGCGGGTGATGCCGTTCAAGCCCCAGCCCTGGGTCAGGCGCTTGGGCGCACCGGAGAAGAGGCGGTCGAACGGCATGCTGTAGGTGTAGCTGAAGACGAAGTTGTGGGTGCAATCGAAGCTGGATAGCGAGCGGCTGAGGGCGAAGTTGGAGTAGTTCATGGTGTTGAAGCCGGAGGCGTCGTCCATGGACTTACTGAAGGTGTAGGCGGCGAGGAAAGTGAAATCGCGTGCGCGGCGCTCGACGGTGACCTGGAGGGAATTGTAGGACGAGTTGGCGTTGGTGGATTCGTAGGTGTTGCTGCCGAAATCGTAGCCGAGCGGTCCGCGGGTGCCGTAGACCAGACTGCCGTCGGGGCGGGTGAAGATGGCGTTCTCCTGGTTCGGGCCGCATTGCAGCGTGCCCTTGGCCACGCCGGAGCCACGGAGACTGAGGCAGAGCTGGGGGTCGCCGGGATTGGCTTCGTACTGCGCGAAGAGCTTGCGGCCCTGCGTGCCGACATAGGCAACGGTGAGGACGGTATTGGAAGTGAGCTCGCGCTGGATGGAGAAGTTGTAGTGCATGCCGTAGGGAAGCGTGTTGCCGGGCTGGTAGCCGGGTGAACTGGTGATGGGCAGGAAGACGGACCAATCGATGTTCTTGATGGACGGAGAGCCAGGCACCGGCAGAACGAACGGGAAGCGCTGGGTCTGCGAAGAGCCGTCGGCGCGGGTGAGGAAGGGCTGGTCGAACATGACGGGCGCGAGACTGACCCAGTACAGTCCGTAGGGAGCGTCGGCGACCTCGATGAAGAGGCCGGCATCCTGGATGGCGGTGTGGTAGATGCCGGCGGCGGCGCGGATGCTGGTTTTGCCGGGACCGCCGAGCAGTTTGCCGAGGATGCCGCCGGAGACGTTCGGCGACCAGGCGAGGCCGAGGCGCGGACCGAAGTCGTGCCAGGTGGTGGGGGCGAGGGTGGATGGGATTTTGCCTCCGCCGGGCAATCCGGGATCGCCGGGGACGAGCCATCCTTTGGGGGCGCCCGGGAAGACGGTGGACTGCACGCCGGGCACGATGGTCTGGATTTTATCCTGGGTGTCGTACCAGGGCATGCTGACTTCCCAGCGGAGGCCGTAATTCAGGGTGAGGTTCGGCGTGACGCGCCAGGAATCCTGGGCAAACGCCGCGCCGTAGCGGGTGCGCGAATCCAGGACCTGGAAGGACGCCTGAATATAGGAAGCCGGCGCACCGAGCAGGAAATCGGCGACGTCGTGGCCGGTCTCCGAGCCGTCGAAACTGAAATTGCCGTTGGGCGCGTAGATGTTGCGCTCGTTGATCTGGAGGTAGCGGTACTCGCCGCCGAATTTGAAGGTGTGGGCCTTCCAGATTTTGGAGAAATTGTCGGAGAAGTGCCAGGTGTTGTCGTACTGGCCGGTGGCGCTGATGGTGCGGCCGAAGCTGAAATTGATCTGGCCGCTGAGCGAGATGGGCGGCACGGATTGCCAGGAATCGGGGCCGGAGTTGATGATGCCGAGCGTACCCGGTCCGGTGACGAAGCCGAGGCTGGAGAGGCTGACGGACGGGTCGGTGGGCTGGTTGCTCACGGATGCGATGCGGGTGAAATCGGCGCGGAACTCGTTGACGGCGGAAGGGCCGAAATTGTGGGTGTTGGACAGGATGCCCTGCTGGACGCGGCGGGGCGTATAGGTTCCGAAGTTCCCGTAGGTGGCCCCGTAAATGCCGGGGCTGGTGGTGGTCGAGTCGTCGAAGTGGTAATAGCCGCTCCACATTCCGGTGCGGCGGTCGTTGATATCGACGCGCTGGCCGATCTTGTCGTCGGTGAGGGCGCTGACGGTGCTCGGGGGGATGTAGTTATTGCCGCCTGCGTTGGGGAGAGGAATGTAGCTCTTGAGCATGTTGACGGCGATAGGGGAGAAGGCGCGCGACGGAATGACGCCGCCGGGGAAGACGCAGTTGGCGGAGCTGACGCAGGTGGGCGTGCTGTAGGGCTCGTTGGCGGTCACGGTGTAGCCGAGGCGCTGGCTGAGGACTTGGGCGAAATAGGGGCCGCTGACCACGCCGTTCAGATCGCTGGGGCTGAAGATGCCGTTGCGCTGGTCGGAGCTGGGCAACTGCGTGATGCTGCCGGAAGAGCCCTGGCGCTGGCGGGTGCCCTGGTAGTCGGTAAACCAGAAGAGCTTGTTCTTGATGGCGGGGCCGCCGATGGCGTAGCCGAACTGGTTGCGCTTGAGAACCGCCACCGATGTATCGAAGAAGCCGCGCGCATCCATGTCGCTGTTGCGCAGAAACTCGAAAGCAGTGCCGTGGAAGCCGTTGGTGCCGGACTTGGTGACGGTGTTCATGATGGCGCCGCTGAAACGGCCGTACTCGGCGTCGAAGGTGTTGGTGATGAGGCGGAACTCGGCCACGGAATCGAGGTTGGGGATGACGCCGGCGCTCATGGTGCGGCTTTCGTTGGCATCGCCGCCGTTTACCAGGAAGGAATTGGATGCCTCGCGCTGGCCGTTGACGGAGACGAGGCCCGGACTCGAGGGCGATTCCGGCGCAACGCCGGCCTGGATCGTCAGGAGGTCGAGGAAGCTGCGCCCGTTCAAGGGCAGGCCGAGGATGCTTTTCTCTTCGACGACGGTGCCCAACTGGGTATTGGTGGTTTCCACCTGAGCGGCGGCGGCGCTGACCTCGACGCGCTGCTGGAGATTTCCGACTTGCAACGTCATGTCGACGCGGCGCTGCTGATCGACAGTGAGCACGATGTTGCCGGCGACGAAGCTCTGGAAGCCGCTCAGCTCCGCTTCCACGCGATAGGTTCCGACCGGCAGGGACAGGAAGCGGTATTCGCCCGAGGTATCGGTGAGAGTGGAGTGCGTCAGGTTGGTCTCGATGTTGGTGACGGTGACCTTGACGTGCGGCAGCGCGGCGGCCGTACTATCGCGCACGTTGCCGAGAATGGTGGCGGTGACATCGGCCCGCAAGTTGGGCGAGAGCGCGCACATCGTCAAGAAGAATGGAAAGAAGCGGAGAGCGGTCATGGAAATCTTCCCCCCTCGATTGCCAGCGGTGAGTCTGGCGCAAGTATAACGGAAGGCGGCCGGGCGAGGAATTACTTTCAGATTACGTTTTCGTCAGAATCCGGCGGCGCGCACCCAGAAACTGCCGGTCCACTTTTCGCCGGCGGGCAAGGTTGGCTGCGCGGAGTACTTTCCTTCGTGAGCGAGGTTGACGCCGCTGATGATGGTGGTGAGGGGCTCGAAGCAGATGAACTCGCGGGGCTGTCCGCCGGGACCGGCGGGCAGCCAGACGGTGGCCACCGGGAAGCCGGGGCCGAAGAGGGTCTCGACGGTTTTTCCGCCGGCTTCGATGGAGAAATGGGCGCGGCCATCGGCATCGCGCTCGAGATCGGTGAAGCCATCGTCGAGGGTACGTCCGCGCAAGGGGAGCGGATTGGGGATGTCGAAGGGGCGCATCTCGCCGGTGGGGATGTTGTGGTCGCCGGCGATGACGTGAATGCGGGCGGGCAGGCGAGCGGTCCATTCGTCGCGGGGGATATCGGGAATCTGGAAGAAGGAGTGGTAGCCGATGGCGATGGGCATGGGGTCGGCGCTGAGGTTGGCGATGGTGGTGCGGACTTCGAGGGCACCATCGGCGAGGCTGTAGGTCATCTCGTACTCGTGGGCGAACGGCCACTGGGCCATGAGGTCGGGCTGCTTCCAGAACTCGAGGCGGCTGGTGACGCGGGCGGAATGCGCATCGGCCTTGACTGCGGTGACGCTCCAGAGGGGCGAGGTGACGAGAAGGCCGTGAATCGGCATGTTGCCGCGGACGTTGCCGAGGTCCATGTTGAAGGCGTAGCGCTTGCCGTTGGCCCAGAAGGCGGGCTCGTTGAGGAGGTCGGCCCACGGCGCGAGGAAGGGGATGCCGCAGAGGCGGGGGCGTTTCTCGAATTCACCGACGTCGGCGAAGGGGAAGTAGAGGATGTTTTTGCCGTGCACCTTCATCTCGTAGGCGCGGTTGCCGATGCCGGGGGCCACGGAGACCTCGACGCCGCGCGCCGCGTCGGAGAGCCGGACTATGGGGACGCCGTGATCGACGATCTGCGCGGCGGTGTAGTTCTGGGCGGACGCGGGCATCGCCAGCAATAGTACCGCGACGTGGGCGCGCACGGTCACCTCTCTTCGAGCACGTAGCCCATGCCGCGCACGGTGTGGATCAACTTTTCCGGGAAGGGGTCGTCGACCTTGGAGCGGAGGCGCCGGATGTGGACGTCGACGAAGTTGGTGTTGCTTTCGAAGTTGATCTCCCAGACCTGGTCGGAGATGTAGGCGCGGGAGAGGACCTCGCCGGTTTTGCGCATGAGGAGCGAGAGGAGGAGGAACTCCTTGGGAGTGAGGTCGAGGCGCCGGCCGTCGCGGGCGGTGCGATGGCGCACGAGGTCAAGCTCGAGGCCGCCGACGCGGAGGAGCATAGGGGCGCGCTCGCCGCCCCAGCGGAGCAAAGCGCGAACGCGGGCCAGAAAATCGGAGAAAGCGAATGGCTTGAGCAGGTAGTTTTCGGCGGCCTGTCCGGCGGCGGGCGGAATGGAATCGCGCTCGGCGAGGAACAGGACCGGCGGCTCGTTGCCATTGGACCGAAGGTCTGACAGGCGAAGGACGCGGGGCGGCACGTCACAGACCAGCAGATCGTAGGCGTTGCGGCGGGACAGGTTGGAGCCGCCCGGGTCGAGGCGGACCACGTCCACGGCGAATCCGTTTTCGACAAGACCTTTGCGAAGGTACCTGGCGGTGCGAACCTCGTCTTCGACCAGCAGGATTCTCACAGGTTTTCCCCCTTTGTGAGAGATGGGAGCTTTCGGCAAGGGTCGCGCGGATCTATGTAGCTGTCAAGGTTAAAGATGTCAATGACGTCGAGGGCGATAGACCCGATTGACACCTTTGGGATTCCCTGACAATATAGGAGCCATTCCAAGGGGTAGCCGTCCCTGTTAATAACGGTGTTAAGTGGCCGAGGAAGCTCCGACAACCCCGATTTTCAGGAGGTCTGCCGTGTCTGTCGAGGATCAGCGAACCGAGGTTCAGCGGATTCTGCAATCGCAGGAGTTCCGGCGCGCGCCAAAGCTGCAACGATTCGTGGAGCTGGTGTGTGACTATCACTTCCAGAACCGTTCGGCGGAGATTAACGAATACCTGATCGCCAGCGAGGCGTTCGGGAAGGGGCCGGAATTCGAGCCCGGCAAGGACTCGCTGGTGCGGGTGCAGGCGAGGGAGGTGCGCAGGCGGCTGCGCGAATACTACCAGAACGACGGGAAATCGAGCCGGGTGACGATGGACATTCCGATCGGGCACTACGCTCCGGTATTCACCCAGGTTGAGGCGGGGGCTCCGGCCGCGGCTGCGCGACGGCCGGGGCCGCTGCGATCGGCATGGCTGGTGCTGGCGGGGACGGTGGTGGCCTGCGCGGCCCTGCTTGTCGCCGCGGATCACGAGCGGCGGCTCTTGATCCGCACGGCGTCGGCGGCGGGACGGAGCCCGTCGCAGATCGGCGCGCCCGTGGCCGGGCTGTGGAACCGGTTCCTGGAATCGGACGTGGCCACGGTGCTGGTGGTGAGCAATCCGGAGGTGAAGGGCTGCGGCGAAGAAAGGAACCCGTCCGCCGGCTGTCCGGACGAATACACCGGGATGGGCGAAGCAGTGGCGATCCATCTCATCACCTCGCTGTTCCGCTCGGCGAAACAGACGCTGATCGTCAAGCCGAGCCGCATCGTGACCGCGGACGACGTGAAGCGGTACAACCTGATCCTGGTGGGCGGCAGGTCGGTCAACGTGTGGACGCGGCGGCTGGCGGGGGACCTGCGTCTCAACGAACCCAATACGCCGCAGGACTACGAGACTGTGCTGGACAGCAAGACGGGACAGGTGACCAAGGACCGGGCGATCGTGGCGCTACGCAAGTATGCGGCGACGGGGCGGTGGGTGCTGTTCCTGTGGGGACGGCACAGCCAGGGCACGCATGCGGCGGCAGAGGCGTCGACGGACGATCGGTTCCTGGCACAGCTCAAGTGGCCCGCGGCGCCGTTTCCGGAGAGCTTCCATGTGCTGGTGAGCGTCAACGTGAACGACGGGGTCCCGCAGAGGCCGGTGCCGGTGATGTTGTCGGTGCCGTGAGCG
>DATJYW010000046.1:0-14647 GCA_035499435.1 Candidatus Acidiferrales bacterium
CGCAGGGTTCATCCGCGAATTCCCCAATCGCATTTTGAACATCCACCCCTCGCTGCTGCCGGCGTTTCCCGGCCTCGACGCCCAGCGCCAGGCCCTGGAGCATGGCGTGCGCATCTCCGGATGCACCGTGCATTTCGTGGATGAAGAGCTCGATGCCGGCCCGATCGTCATTCAGGCGGCGGTTCCGGTCCTCGACGCCGACACGGTCGACACACTCTCCGCCCGCATTCTCGCCGAGGAGCACCGGATCTATTCCGAGGCCATCCGGATCGTTGTCGCCGGGGCCTATCGCATCGAAGGACGCCGCGTGAATCTCAGCTAGCGCCGTTACGCCTCTGCGCGCGCCGCACCAGAAAATCCGAAAGCGTCATCGGCGGACCTGCGCCGTTCTCCATCTGGCGCTCCACGGCGCGCTCGTACTGGCGCAGGATCTCGGTTCGCCTCCGCGGCTCCAACTGGCAGGCTTCGAGATCCAGCAGAATCTCGATCTCCCAGGGATGGAAGCAATTCCGAGCTGCGCCGCCGCGCATGATTTCGGCCAGAAGGCGCTTAAACCGATTCAGCACCAACTCGCGCTCGACCAACTCTTCAACAGCCGTCACACACCTTTAATCGGCAATCCGGCTCAAAAGGTTTAGCCCGCATCGGGCTCAGTGAACCGGAACCGCCATTAGTTCCATAACCAGTTCTTCGAGGGCATGCGCTACTTCGGCTTGCGGACGGGAGCCGTCCACCGTCCGCACAACTGACGGGCCATACCACTTCAGAATCGGACCGGTCAGCTCGTCATACGCCCTAAGGCGCTGGCGGATGACCGATTCCTGGTCGTCCTCGCGCGTGATCAGTTCGCTGCCGTCATCGTCACAGCGCCCCTCAACCCGGGGCGCTTGGGAAATCGAATTGTAAATCCGCAGGCATTTGGGACATTGCCGGCGCGCCGTGAGCCGCGCCACCAGTGCCTCATCCGGCACGTCGAGATGAACGACCGCGGCCTCCGGCAGCCCGCGTTCGCGCAGCAGCGACGAGAAATAGATGGCCTGCGGCACCGTGCGGGGATAGCCGTCGAGTAAGAATCCGTCGTTGCAGTCCGGGCGCGAGATCCGCGAGGCGACAATCGCGTTCACAATCTCGTCGCCGACCAGCTTGCCCTGGGACAGAATACTGCACGCGGCTTTCCCTAATTCGGTCCCCGCTTTGCACTCGGCACGGAACATCTCTCCGGTAGAGATAGCAGGAATATGAAATCGGTCCGCCAGCAAAGCAGCCTGCGTACCCTTACCACAACCAGGAGGCCCAAATAATAAAAGAATCATAAGAACCTTTTATCTTATTATTTGTTGCAACTGAGGTCAATGGGGGGCGAAGGTCGGGGTCAGGGGTCAGGGGTCGGGGTCAGTGAGAATGGACGCACACACCCGGCATTCTGATTTCCGGATGCTTGTTTTCTCAATCCCCCGCCGCGCTATCCGGCGCAGGGTTGAAGCTCCACCCGATCTCCGCCAGCATCTCCTTCCACTTGTCCCGGTGGGTTTTCATGGTCGAGATCGCCAGCATCAGCAGAATCACCAGCGCGGCGGCCGTCATCGTCTGCGCGATATTCAGGTTATCCCGGAAGAACCACGACGCATGACCGTAGACCAGCTCGATATGTACCCAGTAAACCAGCAGCGAGGTTGTCCCGAATTGCCGCACCCAGCTCCATCCGTCCTTGGCGCCATAGCGCGTCCAGAGAAACGCGAACGCCACCATCACCAGCAGCACCCCGACCTTAGTCAGCACCTGCGCCGGGCTGTTCAGCCAGAAATCGGACTTCTCATAGATCGTGAACGGCCCGCTGGCAAAATACTGGCATGCCAGGATCAGCACGCCTCCCAGCACCGCCGCCCATTGCATGGTCCGCTCCACCGCTTCATTCGGGACCGTTCGGATGATGCTGCCGCCACTCACCCCGAACGCCAGGTAGGCGCCCCACGGAAAGATTCCGAACAAGTTTAGATCCGGAACAATGTAGTCGCGGATGAGCCAGGGTACGTGCGACCAGTTCATCGTCGAGACCACCGGCGAAAGAAACGCGATCGCCAGCCCCAATGCGGCGCATAGCCGGATCCGTTCCGCGGTCCTGAAGAGGGCCATGATCGAGATCACCGCGATCGAAAAACCCATGCAGTTCAGAACGTCCACTTTGAGTATCGCCTGCCACGGCGATGGCATACCGGCGAAAACCCACGCTTGCAACCGGAACGCAAACGCCAGGAAGAACAGGTAGCCGGATCGCCGCAGCGACTCGGAGAGGCGCTGCCAGGGCTTCATCCCCTTGCGCTCCGTGCTGTCCATCAGAAACGCCAGGGTCACGCCGGTCAGAAACAGAAACAGCGCCGGCGGCATTCCGCCGATGAACTGCGAAAACGTGTAGACTCCGGACGTCTTGAGCTCCGGCTTCAGGAACGAATGCCACACGTGGCCGTGGAGCATGATGACGGCTCCGAGGCCTCGCACCCAATCGAGGTACTGCAAACGGTACGAACTGGCCTTTACGTGGCTCATTCCTTCACTTGATCTTGGTGGCTTTGATTCCCTTGGGAATTTCCAACTTTACGGCCGAATCGGGCAGACTCGGCGCCAGTGCGACATCGGAATAGCTCGCCAAAACGTAGTCGCCACCGGTCTCGAAGAATTTCTGCTGTAGCGTCATACCCTTATCCGAGATCCACATGTCGCAACGTTTCACGTGTTTGAGGATTTCCTCCGATTTCGGGATCATTTCCAACCTGGTGGTTTTTTCCCCGTTCACGGTATCCGGTCCGCCTAGCTTTACCGAATAGGCGGACTTCAGCTCGGTGGAGTTACTTCCGAAGGCCAACAGCATAAACTGATTTACGAGATCTTTACTTTTCCCGAGGTCGGCTTCCTGCGCCTCCTGAGTCTTTGGGTTATACGACCACGCCTTCCCTTCGCCGATGTAATAAAACTTCTGGTCGGGTTTGGTGAACTTAATGAGGATGCGGGTATCCTTCGCCTTGATTCTTTTTACCGCGATGGTGCCCTCCTCGACGTCGTTGGTATCGACTACTTCGGTGTGCGATAGCTGCCGGATGCCGGCCGTCAAGCCCTTGAAGGTTGCAGCTGTCTTGTCCATGCGGGCGAACGTAGCCTCCAGCAAGTCTCCGGCTTGCGGCGTGCCAAACCCCGGGATCGTGATAACCGCAAGCGTGCAAACCGCTACGCTGGCGGCGGCAAAGCGGGTCATTTCAAACACTCCTCTGGTGACATTCGCGAAACACGCACTTCCGCAACTACGATCACTGACCCGCGGACGCGATGTAACCCTGCAACTCCCCCTCCGAGTTGACGATCGGTTCGATCCGCGTCACATGCAGCTTCCGGTTGCTCATGCGCGTCTGAAGGATTTCGGTCAGCCGTGGAATACGCTGGCTTTCCGGGATGCCGTCCAGCAGCTGGGAATCGACGAAGTAGCTCCCCGGGGGGAGCATCGCGATACTGCTCGCATGAGGGATCCGCGGTTGATCCCGGAACCATTCGCGCGGGGTCAGGAAAATGAATGCCAGAATCAGGCCAACCATCACGTCGTATTGCCAGCTCGCGCGGGGAAAATCCCAAAGGATGAAACGCTTTAGCATCAGCCACTCCAGTTTAACGCACCGCGAGGGGCAGCCGGAACGCCCCGTAACCGCCTCGCTCGCCTGCGCTACAATGACGGTTCGCTATGCAGGTGCTTCAGGCGGGCGCGCACAAGTTGATCTACCTCGAACTCCAGACGGAGATGGTCGCCAGCATTGCGCGCCAGGCCGGATTCGAGACCAAGGCCAAAGACACGGCGCGATCGATCCAGCTCGATCTGACCACGCCGTCGCGCCAGGGCCCGCTCCTGCTGTTCGACGCCGCCGATCCCGCGAATCTCGGCTGGTTCTCACGGTGCCAGTTCTATGTGGATGGCACCAACGGCACCGTGATGCAGACCCCGATGACGCTGGCGAACCGGCGCGACCGCGGCGGCCGCGCATCGTCGAATTCGGTACGTCTCTCGATCGCCAAGGAACTCCCCGCCAGTTTCCGCCTCCCGGGCAAGCAACCTCTGAATGAGCAGGTCTTCTACCACCTGTTCCTGAACTTCCTGCGCGCTCTGGTCGAGACCGGCGTAGCTGTCTGCGGCGGCGGTGCCGTGCAGCCGCTGGCAGGCCGCACGGAAAGTGTCGGGACGAAGAACTGAACCGGATGGTTTTTTGCCCGCAAGGGACTACGATATATACGATATAGTGGTCCGGTTACTCTCATCGCAAGGTTTTCGGATGCGTTTTGTGTGGCTCTCAGGACGGTGGAGGTGGGCAGGCGCGATCGTCGCGGCGGCTGCGATCCCGGCGCTTCTCGGGCTCTGGTACCTCTCGTCTCGGGTCCCCCCTGTTCCGAACCGTCCGCTTCGCATCGGATATGAGGATAACCCTCCCATCCAAATGCGCGGCGCCGGTGGGTTTACCGGCCTGGGCGTGGATACCGTGAACGAAGCCGCCAAACGCGCCGGCATCCAGCTCCAATGGGTGGAGACGGGGACCAGCTCCGACGAAGCCTTCCGTAAACGACTGGTGGACTTCTGGCCATTGATGGTCGATCTGCCCGAACGCCGTAAGTACGTCCATTTCGCCCGGCCATGGCTGCATAGCACGAACGTACTCATACTCCGCGAAGAAACCCCGATGCCCGAAAGCGGATTCAGGGGCCGCATCGCGGTTTTCAAGTTACCGCTGCACCGCATCCAGACGCGTCAGGCATTTCCCGACGCGCAGATTGTGATCACCGGAACGATAGATGACGTCGTAAAACAAGTCTGCACGGGGCAGGTCGCCGCCGGCTTTTCCGAAGCGCGGGTAGCACAAAGCGAGCTGCGTGAGAAGTTTCCGGAATGCGCTTCGACCGTGCTTCGCGTGCGCACCATCCCGGGTTTGGAATTCAAAGCCGGACTGGCGTCCACGTTCGACACGGCCGGCGCGGCAGACCGCATCCAGCAGGAAATCAGCAACATGTTTCAGGACGGCAGCCTTTCCGTCCTGATCGCCAGGTACTCGTATTTCGGGTTGGACGATACCTGGGCCTCCTATGAGCGCATCGAGGCGGAGAAGCTCTGGCGGTGGCTGACCTGGGTCGGTGTCTTTCTCGTCCTCGCTGCCGGCGTAACCCTCTGGCTGGCCACCTCTCTGCGCCAGCGCAAACGCGCGGAGGCCGCGCTGCGCGAAAGCGAAGGCCGCTTCCGGACTCTCGCCGACAATGCCCCCGTGATGATCGTCGCCTCCGGCGCCGACGGCCGCGCGACCTTCCTCAACCGGACGTGGCTGGATTTTACCGGGCGCACCATGGAACAGGAGCTCGGCTACGGGTGGATCGACAGCGTGCATCCCGATGACCGGGACCGCACC
The DNA here is from genome assembly GCA_035499435.1 of Candidatus Acidiferrales bacterium. Classification (GTDB taxonomy): domain Bacteria; phylum Acidobacteriota; class Terriglobia; order Bryobacterales; family Bryobacteraceae; genus Solibacter. The sequence continues at coordinate 5,427 of DATJYW010000046.1, forward strand.
CTGGCCGGATACTCGGCCTCGCTCGCCGCACGCGGCGAATGCAAACTCGAATATCGTCTGCGCCGTGCCGATGGAGAGTACCGCTACCTGATGTGCACCGGTGTTCCGCGCTCGGAACCCACTGGCGCCTTTGCAGGCTTTATCGCCAGTTGCATCGATCTCACCGACATCAAGACCGCGGAACAGGAAGCCCGCGAACGGCAGAATCTCGAGAGCCTGGGAGTCCTGGCGGGCGGGATCGCGCACGATTTTAACAACCTCCTCGGAGGCACCCTGGCATATTCCGAACTCGCCCAGGTCCGGCTGGCCGAAGGCGCCTCCCCCGACGACGAGCTCCGTCAAATCTCCGCCATGGCCATTCGCGGTTCCGAGATCGTCCGCCAGTTGATGATCTTTGCGGGCAATGAGGGTGGCGCGCTGGAACCCGTGGACGTCTCTTCGCTCGTCACCGAGATGCTCGACCTGCTGAAGGTTTCCATCTCGAAGCACGCCGTCCTCAAAACCAGCCTCGGAAGCGGCCTGCCGGCGGTCTTCGGAAATCCGGCCCAAATCCGGCAGGTCGTGATGAACCTGGTCACCAACGCTTCGGAGGCGATTGGCGATCGGGACGGGGTGATCCGGGTCTGCAGCGAGCGCGTCAGCCTGGGCGCGGAATCGAACTTGCCGGAAGGCGACTATCTCCGGCTGGAGGTCGCCGACACCGGATGCGGCATGAGCCCGGAGATGCAGCGCAAGGTCTTCGATCCCTTCTTTACCACCAAGTTCGCCGGCAGGGGCATGGGACTCGCCGTCGTCCAGCAGATCGTCCGCCGTCATGGCGGTTCCATCCAGGTCATGAGTTCCGCCGGCAATGGCGCCACCATCCAGATCCTGCTGCCGTGCACCGCGGAGCCGGCGCGGACCGCTGACGGCCATGGGGACGCGCGATCCCAATCGCGCGAACCGGAACTGCCTCCCGGAAATACCATCCTGGTTGTGGAGGATGAAGCTTCGCTGCGGGTCGCCGTCTCGAGGATGCTCCAGCGGAAAGGCTTTTCGGTAATCCAGGCGGCCGACGGAGACCAGGCGTTCGAGTTGATCCGATCGGGTGACGGCCCAATCGACGCCATGCTGCTGGATATCACTTTGCCCGGCGTGTCCAGCCGGGAGGTGTTTCAGGAAGCCCGGCGGCATCGTCCGGATCTCGTGGTGGTGCTTACCAGCGCGTACAGCCGGGAAAGCGTTACGGCCTCGTTCGCCGGGCTGCCGGTGGAGCACTTCATTCGCAAGCCGTTTCGGATGGATGACCTGGTGGGCTTGTTCCGGAATACCCTTTCCGCCCGTTCTTCTTCCCTTACCTGAACATCCGTTTCGTGGTGCGCGGCGCCGCGCCTTCACCGGTCGCGCGTATCGATGATCGCCGCGCCCAGCAGCGATTGCAGCAGTGGCGACCGCGGATAGGCATGCCCGAGGTATTGCCGGAAACCCTCGCCGTGCGAGACACCGGCCAGAACACCGCGCTCCCGCGTCCACCGCTCCATTTCGAGCAGATATTCATCCACGCCGTGGTGTTTGCGCAGCCACTCCCGCTGGCTGGCATGTTCGGCGAGCATCTCCTGCTTCCGCGCGAATACCTCGCCCACGTCCACCACGAAATCCGGCCGCACCAGGTGATTCTCCCGGTCGCGGCCCTCTACCGGGTCCATGAAGTAGAGATGCGGAATCGCATCCAGCGGAGCGCTGCCGGTCCGGTAGTTCGGTAGAGGGGCCCCGAAGCAGGCATCCCGCACCAGCGCGCTGGCAATCTCGTGATCGCACAGATAATCCACCGGCGATGCGGCCAGCACGATCTGCGCGCGCGCCTGCCGCAATGCCTCGGTCACCCGGCGGCGGGACGGATCGTCGTTGAAGATCGCGAAGTCGCGCATTTCCAGGCACACATACCTGGCGCCGATCCGCGATGCCGCGCGCGCCGCCTCTGTTCTGCGCACGGCCGCGATCTCCTCCGCGCCCAGTTGGTGCGCGCCGCAGTCGCCGGGCGTGAAAGTCGCCACCGTGATCTCGTGGCCGCCGTCCGCCAGCCGCGCCAGGGTGCCGCCGGCCAGGAATTCGACATCGTCGGGGTGCGCGTGAATCGCCAGAATGTGAGCCATGGATCTCTCCAACGTACCGCCCCCGCCCCAAGGTCTGCTACCATCGCAGGCGCACCCCTTCGCATGCGAGTCGACGACGCATCCCAGGAAGAGACCTACGCCGCGGTCTCACGCGAGATCCTGCCCCGCCTGGAGAATCTGGCCCGGTGCCGTTCTTCGGCGGAGCTCGAATCCCATCCGGAGTACCGCGCCATCGCGCCGCTGGTCGCCCGCTCCCTGGCCACGCCTCACATCGCCGACTTCCGCGATCAGGAAGCCCCAAGCCGCCCCCGATACCGCTTTCTCGCCTGGAACATCGAGCGCGGCACGCAGTTCGATGCCCAACTGGAAGCCTTCCGCTCGCATCCTTACCTGAAGTCCTGCGACGTGCTGCTTATCACCGAGGCCGACGCCGGAATGGCGCGCTCCGGCAATCGCATGGTCGCCGAGGCTCTGGCGAAAGAGCTCGGCATGGCCGAAGTCTTCGCCCCGTGCTACATCGCCCTCGGAAAAGGTTCGGGCGTGGAGCGCAACGTCGAAGGCTACAATCGGGTTGGCCTCCATGGCAACGCCATCCTCAGCCGGTACCCGCTGCGCGACACCCGCATCATTCCCCTCGAGAACGGTGTGGACAAGATGGCCCACCGCGAGCAGCGCCTCGGCCGCCAGGCCGCCGTCGCCGCCCGCATCGACTTCCCCAACCTCTCCTTTCAGGCCATTTCCGTTCACCTCGACGCGCAATCCACCCAGCGCCATCGCCGCGAACAGATGCGCAGCGTCCTCGATGCCGCCGATTCCCGCCTCCCCGTCGTCGTCGGCGGCGATTGGAACACCAGCACCTACGATTCGTCGCACGCCGCGCGCGCCATCGGCGGCTTCTGGCTGCGCGTCATGATGGGCGTGGACCACGTCATCCGCAACCACTACCTTCACCCCGAGCGTCTCTTCGAGCGCGGCCTGTTCCGGCTGCTCAATGACCGCGGCTTTGAATACGTCCGGTCCAACCACCTGGGCGAACATACCATCTGCTATGACGTGTGCGATCCCCGTGCGACCGGCAACCTGCGCGAGTGGGTTCCCGAGTGGTGCTTCGCCTTCATCCGCTGGTCCTTGCGCAACCACGGAGGGCGCTGCCCCATGAAGCTGGACTGGTTCGCCACCCGCGGCCTGTGCGCGGAAAACCCGGTCGTGATCCACGACCTCCGCGAGAGCCGGGCCATCCCGCTGTCCGACCATGACGCCGTCGGCGTCGATATCGTGGTGTGATCGCCGCGGTTTCGGTCCCGGCGGCGGCGGATCCGCCGCGCTATAGTTGCCCATGGAGGTGCACGGTGAATCATCAATGGCGAATCGCGGCGCGCCCCCGGGGCCGCGCTCGCGAATCGGATTTTACGTGGGCCGAGGAGGACCTGCCGGCGCTCGGCGACGGGCATATCCGCGTGCGCATCGTATATCTCTCGCTCGACCCGACCAATCGCTTCTGGATGGAGCCCGCGGACGGCTATCTCCCCGCCCTTCCGTTGGGCGCCGTCATGCGCGGCATCACCCTGGGCGTGGTCGAGGAATCGCGCAATCCGGCGTTCACGCCCGGCGATCTCGTCCAGGGCCTAGGCGGCTGGCAGGAGATCTGCTCGGGCAGCGCGACCGGCTGGACCAAGCTGCCGCGCATTCCCGGCCTTCCCCTGACGGCGTTCTTCGGGGCCATGGGGCACATCGGGTTCACCGCCTATTTCGGCCTCATGGACATCGGACAACCCAAGCCGGGCGAGACCCTCGTAGTCACCGCCGCCGCGGGCGCGGTCGGGTCCATCGCGGGCCAGATCGGCAAGATCGCCGGGTGCCGCGTCGTGGGCATCGCCGGGTCCGACGAGAAGTGCGACTGGATCAGGCGCGAGCTCGGTTTCGACGATGCCATCAACTATCGCCGGGAAAAGATCGCCGAAGGCCTGGCGCGCACCTGTCCCAACGGCATCGATATCGACTTCGAAAACGTCGGCGGCGAAGCCCTGGACGCCGTGCTTGGCCGCATCAATCTGAACGCCCGCATCGTCCTCTGCGGGCTGATCTCGCAGTACAACGCCTCCGCACCCGTTCCCGGCCCGTACAACTTCAGCAACATCCTGGTGCGCCGGGCGCGCGTGCAGGGCTTCATCATCCTCGACTATGCGGCAAGGTTTCACGAGGCGGTCACCCAAATCGTGCCCTGGCTGCTTTCGGGCAAACTGAAATACCGCATCGATATGGTCGAAGGCCTGCGGCAGGCTCCAGCGGCGCTGAACAAGCTCTTCGACGGCTCCAACCAGGGCAAGCTGCTGGTGAAGGTGTCCGAGGAGCCCTAACTCATCGCGAGCCATGGCCGGTATGCTCCCGAGAGCGGCAATAGCGATCGCCCTGGCGTGGGCGATGCGGGCGGCGCCGCAGCCGCGGGCCGATATCTACCGGGCGGGTGTGGGCGGCTACCAGTCGTACCGGATTCCCGCGCTGATCGTGACCGCCAGGGGCACCCTCCTGGCCTTCTGCGAAGGTCGGCGCAACTCCGCCGCCGATTCCGGCGACATCGACGTTCTGCTGCGCCGCAGCTTCGATCGCGGGAAGACCTGGGGCCCCGTGCAGACCGTCGCGGATGCAGGCGCCGACACCATCGGCAATCCGACGCCGGTGGTGGAGCGCAGGAGCGGCGCCGTGATCCTCCTGATGACGCGCAATCCCGGCGGGATCGCGGAGCGCAACATCGGCGAGAACGACCGCACGGTATGGATCGCGCGCAGCGCCGACGATGGCGCCACCTGGAGCGCGCCGACCGAGATCACCGCCCAGGTGAAGCGCGCCGGCTGGACATGGTACGCCACCGGACCGGGCAATGGCATTCAGCTCGCGAGCGGCCGGCTGGTGATTCCTTGCGATCACAACGCAGACCGGACGGAGCGCCATTCCCACGTCATCTACAGCGACGACCGCGGCGCCACCTGGCACATCGGCGGAGTCGCCGAAGAAAACACTAACGAATCAGCCGTCGTGCAGTTGAAAAGCGGCGAGCTCGTGCTGAACATGCGCAGCTATCACGGCAGGAACCGCCGTGCCGTCCAGCGCAGCCGGGATGGCGGGCTGACCTGGTTGCCGCTGGAGCTGGACCAGGCGCTGATCGAGCCCGTGTGCCAGGCCAGCATGATCGCGGCGGGAAAGCTGGTGCTGTTCTCGAATCCGGCCGCGACCACGCGCACCAACCTGTCGGTACGCGTGAGCAGCGATGGCGCGCACACGTGGAGCTCGCCGCGCACCGTGTGGCAAGGGCCGTCGGCGTATTCTTCGCTGGCGCTGCTGCGCTCGGGCATCGCGGGATTGCTCTTTGAGATGGGCGATCGCAGCCCCTATGAACGCATCGTCTTCACGAGCTTCCCGACCGGCTGGCTAACGAAGTAGGCCGCTCCTTCCGGCAGCCCTGCCGGCGCCGCGGCAGGCTGCTATGCTGCTGGAGGGGCATGCGGAATGCCCGCAAACCTCACGCCCGACTATTTGGCCGCGGAGCAAGCCTACAAGCACGCGCACACACACGAGGAGCGCGTCAGCGGTCTGGAGCAGATGCTGGCCGCCCTTCCCAAACACAAGGGCACGGAGAAGCTGCAGGCCGAGCTGAGGCGCCGCCTGTCGCAGGTCCGCAAGGAATCCCAGAAGAAGACGGGCGGACACGCCGCGCCCGTATACTTCGTCCGCCGCGAAGGCGCCGGCCAGGTGGTGTTGATTGGGCCGCCCAACTCAGGCAAGTCGCAGCTCGTCTGCCGGCTGACGCATGCCCATCCCGAGGTGGCCGACTACCCGTTCACCACGCGCCTGCCGACCCCCGGCATGATGCGGTACGAGAACGTGCAGATCCAGTTGGTAGACACGCCGCCGATGTCGCCCGAATTCCTGGAGCCTTGGATGCCGTCCGTAATTCGTACCGCGCACGCCAGCGCACTGATCGTGGATCCGAACGATCCGGACGTGCTGGGCGAGGCCGAGTTCGTCTTCCAGACTCTGGAGACCTGGGGCCTGGCACCTCCCAAGCTGTTCGTGGGCAACAAACTCGATCTGAAAGGCGCGGAGGAGAACTTCTACGCGCTGCGAGCGATTTACGGAAACCGCTTCCGATACGTCGCCCTCTCGGCGGCCATGGGAGGCGGGCTTGACGAATTTGCCCGCGAGACCTTTGGTGCGCTCGATCTGGTGCGGTTTTACTCCAAAGCGCCCGGGAAGAAGGTCGACCGCGAGACACCCTACGTGCTGCATCGCGGCGCGACCGTTGAAGACGCTGCCGCCGCTGTCCATCGGGACTTTGCGGAGCACCTGAAATTCGCCCGTCTTTCACGCATACCAGACGAGCACGGCGGCCTGATGGTGGAACGCAGTCAGCTCGTCAGCGACGAGGATGTTCTGGAGTTTCACACCGCATGAGACGCCCCCGCTGCCGACCTCTCCAGCGGCCATCCCCTCACAATCGAATCTCTCGTGCGTGCATGCCGGAGCGGGGATTATCCCTAGGGCGCAATGTTGTGCACCACCAGGTCTGCATAGATTTTCAACACACGGACATACTCCTCCCGGGCTTCGGTTTCGCGGAACAGGGCGAGCCGGCGCCGGAGTGCGAGGTCGGGGGAAGCCTGGGCGCTATCTCCCTCGCGCAGAACGGCTTCCAGCAGGGCCACTGCCTTTTCGTAGGCGGCCCTCGCCTCATCGAGGCGGCCTTTCCAGAGGGTCCGCTGTACGGCGAGCAGCCCGGTGTGAGCCTCAGGGGTCATGGTTGCAGGTGAGTGATGATTGTGACCCCTCGCGGGATTTCATATCTGGTGAAATTTGAGTCGCCATCACAGCCCGGGGAATCAGAACCCAAGTTTGAACAGCATGCAGAACCCGGACGCGCAGGAAGAACGCCCAAACGTCAAACGCATTCCGTTCCGTCAACGGCTGCCGCAGCCATCGCTCGAGTACCGTTCCGCCCTTGGGAAGTGGCTGGCGCGCGGGGAGTCCGTCGATACGCACGAGGGTAGGGAAATCACCCCACATCCCTGGTGGAAAGTCATATGGCTGACCGGCGTGGACTACTTTTCGACGCTTGGCTACCAGCCGGGGATTGCGCTGCTGGCAGCCGGCGCGGTGGCGCCGGTAGCCACCGTGATCCTGGTGCTGGTAACGCTGCTTGGCGCACTGCCCGTATACGCGCAGGTGGCCGGCAGGAGTTTCGCCGGGCAGGGTTCGATCGCCATGCTGGAGAACCTGCTCCAGGGCTGGAAGGGCAAGGTTCTGGTGTTGATCCTGCTCGGGTTTGCCGCCACGGATTTCGTCATCACCATGACGCTTTCGGCCGCCGACGCGGCCAAACATGCCATCGAGAACCCATTTCTGCACGGCCCTCTTGGCGATCACCAGATCCTCATCACGCTGGCCATCCTGATCATGCTGGCGGCCCTTTTTCTGCGGGGCTTCAGCGAGGCGATCGGCCTGGCCACCGCAGCCGCCGTGCCCTATCTGCTCCTGAACCTCGTGGTCCTGGGTCGCGGCGTCTGGGAGATCGTGACTCACCCCACGCTGCTCCCCCGCTGGCAATCCGCGCTGGCCGCAAAGGGCGACTTCTCGCTGCTCATCGCCGGTGCGGTGCTGGTCTTCCCGAAGCTGGCCCTGGGCCTGAGCGGCTTCGAGACGGGGGTCTCCGTAATGCCGCTGATCGACGGCGGCGAGCGGGATCGGGGATATAACCCGCGCTCCGGCGGGGCACCCGCCGGCCGAGTGGCCAATACCCGCAAGCTTCTGCTCACTGCCGCCGCGATCATGAGCGTCATGCTGATCCTGTCGAGCTTCGTCACCACCCTGCTGATCGCGCCCGAGGATTACCGGGAGGGTGGAAAGGCGAGCGGGCGCGCCATCGCGTTCCTGGCGCACAGGTACCTGGGACGGGCCTTCGGAACGATCTACGATTTCTCGACGATCCTGATTCTCGGCCTGGCCGGCGCGTCTGCCATGGCAGGGCTCCTCCACGTGATCCCGCGCTACCTGCCGCGTTTCGGCATGGCGCCGCGGTGGGTCGCACTCGCCCGCCCGCTGGTCCTGGTGCTGTTTGCGGTGGATGTCGTGATCACGCTGATCTTCCGCGCCGACGTGGAGGCGCAGAGCGGCGCCTATGCGACCGGGGTGCTGGTGCTGATCTTGTCCGCCGCAGTAGCTGCCACGCTCGCGCTCTGGCGGGAGCGCCGCTGGTTGTTGGCTCTGTACACCGGGATCCTCTGCCTGGTGTTCGCCTACACGCTCGCCGACAATTGCCTGGAGCGGCCGGACGGACTGATCATCGGCACGGTGTTTACGCTGCTGCTGATCACGGCCAGCGGCCTCAGCCGGTCCCTGCGCTCGGTGGAACTTCGGATCCCGCACGGCTATTTCGCCGACGTCGAGAGCTGGCGCCTGGGGCCGGAGCTCCGGGGCAAGAAAGTCCACCTGGTGCCAATCGCAAGCTCCTCGCCGGAGGCCCGGCGCAAGAAGAAGGCGGAGATCGCGCGGTATTACGGCGTCCGGGGGCCGTTCCTGTTTCTCCATGTGAATCTGCTCGACAACCGCAGCGAGTTCTCCGCGCCGCTGGAGGCGACCCTGGCCAGGGACGGCAACGACTACGCGGGCGAAGTCTACGGCGCGATCGCCATCGCCAACTCGATCGCCTTTATCAGCGAGTGCATCGACCCGATTTCGATTTTCATCGGGCTTACCCGCCGCGACCTGATGGCGCAGGCGGTGCGCTACCTGTTATTCGGGGAGGGCGAGACCGGGCTGATGGTCTACACCATCCTGGTGCGCTACTGGGACTGGACTCCCGACGAGGACGTCCGGCCGCTGATCTTCCTGATGAGCGATTGAGCCGGCGTCCTTCTCCGTCCGGCTGCGGCGGGAGGCGGGCGGGAGCGGGACTCGCGGAGTTTTCAGAACGAACCGAAGGAGCCGAGGTGTTGTTCACAGGTCGATCTTCTGAAACAGGTTGGCGCCCTCGGCGTCCTGAACGAAGATGGCGCCGAGAGCGACCTCACGCGCCTCGGCAGGAAGCGCGGCGTAGCGGATCTTGATGACCTCGGTTTCGATGCGGACGTAGCGGCC
>DATJYW010000047.1:0-10176 GCA_035499435.1 Candidatus Acidiferrales bacterium
CTGCTGCCCCTTTCGTTGCAGGAGGCCATCGCTCGCGGACTCAAGCAAAATCTCGGTCTTTTGCTCTCCACCTCAGACGTTCGCTCGGCTCGCGGTCAGCGTTGGGAGCAATTGAGCGCGCTGCTCCCCCGCGTCACCGCGGGGCCCTACGTCGCTGAGTCGGAAATCAATCTTGCCGAGCTCGGAATCTCTCTCAAGTTTCCCGGTGCCCCTGCTTCGCCGTCCATAGGCCCCTTTTCTTATTTCGACGCGCGCATGAATGTGGCCCAGTCGCTTTTCGACTGGAAGCTCATCAACAATGCCCGCGCGGCAAAGTCGGGGTTGAGTGCTGCGGAACATACCTATCAGGACGCGCGCGACCTCGTCGTGCTCGCCGTGGGCTTCACCTATCTCCAGGCGATTGCCGATCAGGCCCGCATCGAAACCGCCGATGCTCAAGTCCACACCGCGCAAGCTCTCTACAACCAGGCTTCGGACCAGGTCAAGGCGGGCACCTCGCCGGCGATTGACGCGCTTCGCGCCAAAGTCGAGTTGCAGACTCGCCAGCAGCAGTTGATTCAAGCCCGCAACGACTTTGCCGTTCAGAAACTGACGGTGGCGCGCGTCGTCGGTCTGGCTCCCGGCCAGGAGTTTGAATTGACCGACAAGTCGCCCTACGAGCCGTTCCAGGGCATTTCGGTCGACGAAGCCCTCAAGCGCGCCTTCGCCACTCGCTCCGATTATCAGGCCGCCCTCGCCGATGTGCGCGCTGCCGAGTACTTGCGCAAGGCCGCGTTGGCCGGATATTTCCCCTCGCTGTCCTTCAATGCCGACTATGGCACGGCTGGATCGCATCCTTCCACGGCCACGCAGGTTTTCGACGTCCGCGGGACGCTCTCCATTCCCATCTTTCTGGGCGGCAGCGTTCATGGTGACCGATTGCAGGCCGCGGCCAGGCTCGACCAGGCCCGCGAGCGCCTGGAAAACTTGCGCGGGCAGATCGACTCGGAGGTTCGCACCGCGCTGCTCAGGCTCGAATCTTCGGCCGAGCTGGTGGCCGTGGCGCGAAGCAACATCCAACTGGCCGAGCAAACGCTCGAGCAGTCGCGGGATCGCTTTCGCGCCGGCGTCACCGACACCGTGGAAGTTGTCCAATCCCAGCAGGCTGTGGCCAGCGCCCACGAACAGTTCATCTCCAGTCTTTACAACTTCAATTACGCGAAGATTTTTCTCGCCCGTTCCCTGGGCGCGGCGGAAGCAGGGTTTCAGGAATTCTTTAAAGGAAAATAAGCTATGGCCGACGAGAACGCACCGGGACCGCTCCCTAAGCCGGACCAGAAATCCGTCACTGGTTCGCCGCCCCCCCGGGCCACGGACTTCTCTCCCGTTGCTCCGCGGCGTGCCGCGCGCTCGGGTCGCCGCAGGAATATTTTCATTGCCGTTGCCGTTCTGGTGGCGCTCGTCGCAGGCGTCTACTTGTGGCGCTATCTCGGCAGCTACGAATCTACTGATGATGCCCAGGTGGATGCTCATCTCTATCCGGTCAGCGCCCGCATTTCCGGTTATGTGATCAAAGTCAGCGTGGACGACAACCAGTACGTCGAGAAAGGGGCGGTGCTGGTCGAGATCGACCCCCGAGACTACGAGGTTTCGCTCAAGCAGGCCAAAGCTGCCCTCGCGAATTCCGAAGCCACGGCGCGCTCCCTTCATCTCAACGTCCCCATCACCTCCGTCAGCACCGCCAGCCAGTTGAAGTTCACCGCCTCGGACATCGAAAACACCCGCGCCGGAATAGTCGCCGCCGAAAAGCAGCTCGCCGCCGCCCACGCTCAATTGGAGCAGGCCGAAGCCAACGACGTGAATGCCCAGGACGACCTGGCCCGCTACAAATTGCTGGTGGATAAGCAGGAAGTGGCCGTGCAGGTTTACGACCGCGCATTGGCCGCCGCAAAAGCCAGCACCGCTTCCGTGGCCGCGGCCCGGGCCAACGAGGCCGCCGCCGAGCAATCCGTGCATCAGGCCCGCAGCCGCCTTGTGGAATCGACCGCTACCTACGAATCCGCCAAGACCGCGCCCCAGCAGGTCTCGTCCTCCGAGGCGCGCGCCCTTGCCGCCGCCGCCGACGTGGACCAGAAACGCGCCGCCGTCGAGCAGGCCGAACTCAACCTGCAATACACCCGGATCCTCGCCCCGGTCAGCGGCGAAGTGAATAAGACCGTGGTCGTCGGCTTGAACGTACAGCCGGGCCAGCAGTTGCTCACCGTCGTCCCGCTCGATGAAATCTGGATCACCGCTAATTTCAAGGAGACGCAGCTCCGCCGTATGCGCGCGGGTCAGAAATCGGACATTCATGTCGATTCCAACGGCCGCACCTACCGCGGCCATGTGGACAGCATTGCTGGAGCCACCGGTCCTCTCTTCAGCCTGCTCCCGCCGGAGAATGCCACGGGCAACTACGTGAAAATCGTCCAGCGCATCCCCGTAAAAATTGTACTCGAGCCCGGCGAGAACAAAGATCGCCAGCTTCGGCCAGGGATGAACGTGGTGCCGGATGTGTACCTCCAATGAGCGCTGCTGATTCCCCGGTGGCCCCCCAGGAACCCTGGCGGCCGAAATACAATCCCTGGTTGATTGCCGGCGTCGTCGCGCTCGCCGCGTTCATGGAAGTGCTCGACACCTCCATCGCCAACGTCGCCCTTCCCTACATCGGCGGCAATCTCGCCGCCAGCAACGACGAATCCACCTGGGTTCTCACTTCCTATCTCGTCTCCAACGCCATCGTCCTCCCTATCAGCGGCTGGATCGCTGGCGCCGTCGGGCGCAAACGGTTCTTCATGCTCTGCCTGTTCCTGTTCACCCTCACCTCGCTGCTCTGCGGCACGGCCACCAGCCTGGGCCTTCTCCTTTTCTATCGGGTGTTGCAAGGCGCCGGCGGCGGCGGCCTCCAGCCCATGGCCCAGGCGATTCTCGCGGATACGTTTCCGCCCGAAAAGCGCGGCGTGGCCTTCGCTCTCTATGGCATCACTGCCGTGGTGGCGCCGACTATCGGCCCCACCCTGGGCGGATGGATCACCTTCAACTATTCCTGGCGATGGATTTTTTTCATCAATATCCCGGTGGGCATGATGACGCTGGCACTCGTCCGCCGCTTCGTGGACGATCCTCCCTATCTGGCAAAACTGAAGGCCGCCGGCGCCAAACTGGATTACATCGGTGTCGCCCTGCTCACTCTGGGCATCGGCGCACTCCAGATCATGCTTGACCGCGGGCAGGAGGACGACTGGTTCGGCTCCCAGTTCATCACCACGCTCGCCGTTGTTTCCGGCGTCTGCTTGGTCGCACTCGTCATTTGGGAATGGTTCCACAAGTCGCCCGTCGTGGACGTCCGCCTCTTTCGCATCGCCAATTTCTCGAACGCCTCGCTCATGATGTTCATGCTCGGTTTCGCCTATTTCTCAAGCTTGGTCATGGTTCCTCTGTTCCTGCAAACCCTGCTGGGATACACCGCCCAACTCGCCGGCTTCGCCATTTCTCCCGGTGGCCTCGCGCTGTTATTCGCCATGCCCGTCGTCGGTTTCCTCACCACCAAGTTTCAGGCGCGCTTCCTGGTCGCTTTCGGCTGGTTCTACCTCGCCCTCGCCATGCTCTACTCCACGATTCGAACCGAATTGGATCTCAGTTTCAGCGCCGCCCTCTGGCTCCGCGTCGGCCAGGTCGCCTGCCTCGGCTTCCTGTTCGTCCCCATAAACCTCGCCTCCTACATCGGCGTCCCTGCTGACAAGAACAATTCCGTCGCCGGCATCATCAACTTTATGCGCAATATTGGCAGCAGTGTGGGCACCTCCTTCGTCACCACCATGCTCGCCCGCCGTGCCCAGTATCATCAGCAAATCCTCGTCAACTACACCCACTTCGGAAATCCGAATTTCAAGAACACGGTGGACGGCATGACCCGCTATCTCGCCCATAGTGGCCTGAGCCTTCACGAAGCCCGGGGGAGCGCGATCGGCCGCATTTACGGCGCCGTCCAGGCACAGGCCGTCTGCCTCTCCTACATCGACATCTACAAGGTTCTCGCGATTGCCTGCGCCATCATGTTTTTTCTCGCGTTCACCCTGAAGAAAAACGAGCCGGGCGGCGGGGTCGAGATAGCGGTCGGCTAGCCAAGCCGGAAGCGAACCGGCATCAGGCTGCCGCGCCTGCTGTTTTGCCCTGTCATGCCGCGCCGAGCAGATCCTCGGCCCTACTGCGGTGGCTGTTCGTAGCGCTTTTGGTAGTATTCGCGGATTTTTTGCCGCTGCTCCGGAGATAGCCCCTTCAGCCACTGGTGGTAGCTGCTTTCTTTCACGCCGTTCGTGACGCCCGGAAGCAGCCCCTCCGCCTCCGGCAGGAATTCGCTGTAGAAAATCTTGGCCACCTCGTAGAAGCCGTGCCATTGCACGTAGTCCGGCCCGTTCATGGAAGCTCCCATCCTCGCTCGCCGGCCCTGGTGGTGCCACAGCTCGAAATACGTCCACTTGATCGGCGCGTCGAACGGCGTCGTTGAGAGCTTCCCGGCCTGCGTCAGCTTCGCCATGATCTCTTTCGCTGGCTTGAAGAACTTTTCGTTCCCCAGGTCCACCACGTTGTCGAACTGCGTGTAGAAATTGTTCACCCAGTCGGAGGCGTGGCAGTTCGCGCACACCGATTTCATCCCCTCCCGCTTCTTCTCCCAGTCTTTCTGCTTGATCGCAATTTCCGGCCGCAGGTTCCAGGAGATACGCGCTCCCACGTCGTGTGTCGAGGCCAGCTTCGAGGTCGCCCCCATGTGACAGGTATCGCAAGTCGGCGCCACGTTGTAGTCTTTCCCCAGCACCCACGAGGGCGAATTCAGATTCATTTGCGCGATCAGCGCGCGGTAGGTCACCCCGTGTTTGCTTTCGTCGTAAACCTCCGCCTGCGGGTGGTCGGGGCCCAAATGGCAATACCCGCAGCTTTCCGGTTGCCGCGCAATCGCCAGCGAAAACGTGTGCCGGCTGTGGCACACCGAGCAGGATCCTTTTGATCCATCCGGATTCAGCCGGCCGATTCCTTCGTTCGGCCACGTGGCCGGGTCGAGCTTTCCGCCACCCAGCACTTTCACGATGCTCCCGTGGCATTTGGCGCATCCCATCGCGGCCGCCGCGGGACCCTCCACGTCTTCTCCCAGCACGTTGTCGAGCGACCCTAGAATTTGTCCCGCCTGAGCGTGATGGCTGGCTTCAAACTCCTGCTCTTCCTGCCCATGGCAGGTGCCGCACGAGTTTGGCGTCACCATCACCGAAATCCTCTGGCCGAAATGTTCGAACCCGTCCGGACGTTCTTTTCCGGCCTGGTGGCACTCGTAGCAGCCGATTCCGGCCTGCGCGTGGCGGCTCACCGCCCATTGGCTCACCGCAAGCGGCGCCGCACCGCTCTGGTGGCACTGGATGCACGCCTGGCTCTCCTTGGACGTCTCCGCGATTAGCTTCTTGATGTCGGGAGATCCCTGGCCGGACGCCGGAACGCCGAAGCAGAGCGAAAAGCAGAACACAACCGAGAACAGGTGCAAACAGGGTTTGGTTCGCATATCGACTCCCAATCGCGGAATTCCGAGCCGCGAATTCACAGATTCTTATCCCGCCCGCCCCCTGATGCAAGGCCCTTCCGCCACGGGACCCGCACCATCCCTGCCGCTCCGGATTCCAACGTCCGCCCGCGCTTTCGCATATAATTACCTGCTTCTCTTGCACGCTGAATCCGACAGTGTCCGCTCCGGGAGATCGGGAAAGGCCGTGGCGGGCCGAGGGGATGCGATGATCTTGGACACCATTGCGATTCAGAAGTATCTCCCGCACCGCCATCCCTTTCTGATGGTGGACTCGATCATCGAAGTCGAGAAGTTGAAGCGCATTACGGGAATCAAGGCGGTCACCTGCAACGAATGGTATTTCCAGGGCCATTTTCCGGGAAGGCCGGTCATGCCCGGCGTGCTCATCATCGAAGCCATGGCCCAGACCGGCGGCCTCCTGCTCCTGATGGAGATCCCCGAGCGCGACAAGAAGCTGCTCTACTTCGTGGCCGTGGATGGCGCGCGCTTCCGCCGTCCCGTCGTTCCCGGTGACCTGCTCCGGCTCGAGATGAAGGTCGTGAACTGGCGCGGCGATTTTTGCAAGCTCGACGGCAAGGCCTTTGTCGGCGATCAGCTCGCCGCCGAAGCCGTCCTCATGTGCAAAATGGTGGACCGCGAATGAGCGGCATGGATCCGCGAGCCGTCGTCTCTCCCCGGGCGCGGCTTGGTCACCGCGTTTCCGTCGGCCCTTATGCGCTCGTCGGCGACGACGTGGAGTTGGGCGACGGCTGCGTCGTCCACGGTCACGCCTCGGTCGGCGGCCCCTCCCGCTTCGGCCGCGACAATCATTTCTTTCCTTTTTCCTCCGTCGGCTCTGCTCCACAGGACCGCAAATATCACGGCGAGCCCACCCGGCTCGAAGTTGGCGACAGGAACATTTTCCGCGAGTACGTTTCCGTCAACCGCGGCACCACCACCGGCGGCGGCGTCACCCGCATCGGTAGCGACAACCTGATTCTGGCCTATTCGCACATCGCGCACGATTGCGTCATCGGCTCGCATACGCTCTTCGTGAATGGCGCCACATTGGCCGGACACGTTACCGTGGAAGACTACGCCACTGTCGGCGCCTACTGCCCGGTCCATCAGTTCTGCCGCATCGGCCGTTATGCCTACATCGCGGCCAGCACCGTGATTACCCAGGACGTGCTGCCGTATTCGAAAACTGTGGCGCCGCGCGAGACGCGCTGCTACGGCGTCAATTCCATTGGCCTCGAACGCGAAGGATTCTCGAAGGAACGCATCGCCGCCATCGAAAAAGCGTTCCGGTTGCTGCTCAAGTCGCGCCTCAACACTTCGCAGGCCGTCGAGCGGTTGCGCGCGGAGTTGCCAGGCTCGGAAGACGTGGACGTTCTTCTCCGCTTCATCGAATCCGCCGATCGTGGAATCGTGAAATAGGCAGGGAGCGAACCGTTTGCCAAACCAGCCTTCGAACGCGGAATCCGCCGGCGAGTGGGGACTGATCGCCGGCAATGGCCGTTTCCCTTTTCTGGTCCTGGAAGGCGCGCGCAGCCAGGGTATCGATATGGCCGTCCTCGCCATTCGCGAGGAAGCCTCTCCGGAACTGGAAGCCGCGGCCAGGCGCCTCCACTGGGTAAGCCTCGGCGAGCTCGGCAAGGCCATCGAACTGCTTCACTCCGAGCGCGTCACTCGCGCCGTCATGGCCGGCCAGGTTAAGCACGCCAGGATTTTCAGCTCCATCCGTCCCGATTGGAAAATGGCTCGCCTCCTCATGTCGCTCGCCGTTAAGAACACGGACTCGCTCATCGGCGCCGTGGCGCGCGTGCTCGAAGAAGAGGGCATTCAGCTCGTCGATTCCACGGCCTTCCTCGATCCGCTCGTCGCTCGCGCGGGCGTGCTCACCCGCCGCGGTCCTTCGGAAGATGAGCGCGCCGACCTCGAATACGGCCGCCGCGTGGCCCGTCACGTCGCCGCCCTCGATCTCGGCCAGACGGTGGTGATTTCTGCATGCGCTTGTGTCGCGATTGAAGCCATGGAAGGCACGGACGCCACCGTAGAACGTGCCGCGCGTCTCGCTGCTGGGCGCCGCCTTACCGTCGTCAAGGTCAGCAAACCCGGCCAGGATATGCGCTTCGATGTTCCCGTCGTCGGTCTTCCCACCATCGACGTCATGCAGCGCAGCGGCGCAACCGCTCTCGGCATCGACGCCGGGCGCACATTGCTCTTCGACCGCGCCGAACTTCTCGCTGCCGCCGATCGCGCCGGCATCGCTATTGATTCCGCTGAGCCTCCTCCACTCCTCTCCGGAGCCGGCGCATGAGCGCCCGCCCTCCACGCGTCGCCGTCATCGGTTGCGGCGATTTCGGCCGCAATCATGTGCGTGTCTATCGCGAACTGCGCGCGGAGATCGCCGGCGTCTTCGACACGGAGCCGGCCCGCCGCGAACGCCTCGCCGCTGAATTCGGCGTGCCCGCGCTCCCCGGAATCGAGAACCTCGCCGGACGGGTGGACGCCGCCTCTGTCGCTGTCCCCACCGTCAGCCACGCCCAGGTGGGTTGCGCCCTCCTGGCCCAGGGAATCGACGTGCTGGTTGAAAAGCCCATGGCCGCCTCACTGGCCGAGGCGGACGAGTTGAACGCCGCCGCGCGCCGCTACGATCGCATCATCCAGGTCGGACATGTCGAGCGCTTCAACCCCGGCTTTGCCGCCGTCCAGCCCCACGTGGCCCGCCCTCTGTTCTTCGAAGTACATAGACTCGGAATCTTTTCGCCACGCAGCCTCGATATCGACGTAATTTATGATGTGATGATCCACGACCTGGACATTCTGCTGACGCTGGTCGCCGAGCCCGTCGTGGACGTTCGTGCCGTTGGCATCCCCGTGGTCACTCCACGCGTGGATATCGCCCACGCTCGTCTCGAGTTCTCCGGCGGCGCCGTCGCC
Source organism: Candidatus Acidiferrales bacterium (assembly GCA_035499435.1). GTDB lineage: Bacteria > Acidobacteriota > Terriglobia > Bryobacterales > Bryobacteraceae > Solibacter. Next base: position 8,513 of record DATJYW010000047.1, read on the forward strand.
AACGTCACCGCCAGCCGCGTCTCCACCGAGCGCGTCCGTAAACTGCGCTTCTTCCAGCACCACGAGTATCTCTCCGTGGACTTTGCGCGGCGCGACGCTGTCCGTATCCGCGTGGCCAACTCCGCGGCCCCTGGGCCTCCTCAGTTCAATTTCGAAAAGCTTTCCGGCGAGCCGATCGAACCCCTTCGCGCGGAGCTAGCTGCGTTCTTGGAAGCTGTTGAAGCACGCAAGTCGCCCTTGGTGGACGGCATTGCGGGCCGCAGGGCCCTCGAACTGGCCGACCGCGTGATGGCGGGCATCCTCGAACACCACAGCCGCGTCCAACTCCACGAATCCGTTCCCCACACTCCCAGATGATCCCGCGCCTCCTGGTACCGGAGAAGTTGTCGCCCGTTTCTGCCCTGCCGGCGGACGGCCGCAGGCGCGCCTGGACCATCCTCGACGACCGCCAGATCATCCAGGCGGATCTCCCCGTCAAGCCGCTCGAATCGGACTCCAGGATCCCTCTGCACATGCCGCTCGAAGTGCTCGGCGAGCGCCTCCTGATTCCCCGTGAGGCTGAGCACGGCATTCTCGAGTTGCCGGCCCCGGGCCATCACCTGCTCCCCACCGATGCCGACGAGCGCATCGCTGTTCCCGGGGACGCTCGTCCCAGCGAGCTGGTCTCCGTCACCGTCCTCCCCATGGAGGTGCTGGAGCGGGAAGACCTCGTCACCGCCGACGTGTTCTCCACCGGTCAAGTCCGGCTCATGCCCAAGCAGGTCAGTGAGCTCCCTGGCGACCGCAATTGGCTCGTGCCTGCAAGCTCTCTCGCCTTCCACCTGATTCTGGTTGCGGCGCTTTTGAGTGTGGCGGTTCTATTCCCCCATCACGAGCCCACCCAGGCGGAACTCGAAGCCGCCTCCCGTCAGTTGTCACTCTACCTTCCTCCCAATTCCATGTTCAGCCAGCCCAAGTCCGCGCCCAGGCCCCCGGCTCCGGGCGATCAGCTTCGCCTCGATCCCGGGCTGCTCAAGAAGCTCGTGCCCGAATCCATTCCCACTCCTGCGCCCGGGCCGGTCACCACTCCGCAGGTGCCGGCGCAGCGTCCTCCCCGCGAATTGCCCAGCGCGCCCGTGCCCCAGGTTGCCCAGGAGAATCCGGTACCGCGGCCTCAGACTGCTCCGCGTTATGACGCCCCCAAGCCTGTGCCCGACGCGCCCAATGCTCCCTTCCGAATGCCCTCCGTTTCTCCCGGCCGCGCCCTGGAAGACTCCATGCGCGGCGCGGCAAGCCACGGTGGCACTTCCAGTGTCGGGTTCGAGGGGCCCATGCCGCGCGGCGGAGGCGGTGGCGGTGGTGGCGGTGGCGGCGGCGATGGCGTTATGGGCGGCGGCCTGCAAATGCTCACCCCCGACCAGGGCGTGGACTTCAACAGCTATCTCAATCAGGTGGTCGCCCGCGTCAAGCGGGAGTGGTACAACGAAATGCCGGACTCCGCCAGGCTGGGCGACAGAGGCGTCGTCGTCATCGACTTCAAAATTATGCGCGACGGAACCGTGCCCATGCCCGAACCGATCTTGCGCGCCACTTCCGGCAAGGTTCCGCTGGACCGCGCCGCCCTCGGCTCCATCCGCGCCTCCAGTCCCTTCGAGCCGCTCCCCGGCGCGTTCAGCGGCCCCTTC
>DATJYW010000048.1:0-37186 GCA_035499435.1 Candidatus Acidiferrales bacterium
CGTCGGGCTGCTGTTGACCTTGATCTGGTAGTCGATTTTACCGATCTTGGCGTCGCCCGCCGGCAGAATCAGGCTTTGCGCGCTGACGGCCTGCGACACGTCGGTGGCCGAGATTCCTTTTGCGTAAAGCTGATCGGGGTCCAAATCGACCATGATTTCCCGGAACTTGCCGCCAAACGGCAGGGGCACCGCGGCGCCTTGCACCGTCGCCAACTGGGTGCGGATGAAGTTCAGCCCGAGATCGAAGATATCTTGTTCGCTGAGTGTCTTGCTTTCCAGGCCCAATTGCAGGATGGGCACGCTGGAGGCGTCGTATTTAAGGATATTGGGCGGAAACGTACCCGGAGGGAAGATCCGCAGCAGCGTCTGCGAAATGGCCGTGACCTGCGCCAGAGCCATGTCGATCCGGACGTTCGGCTGGAAGTAGACCCGGATAATCGAGACGCCGCTGTAGGATTGCGATTCGATATGCTCAATATCGTTGACCGTGGTGGTCAACGACCGTTCGAAGATGGTGACCATGCGCTTTTCCATCTCCTCGGGCGACAGGCCGTTATAGGACCAGACGACGCTAACGACGGGTATATCGATATAGGGGAAGATATCGACCGGCATGGTGATGATGGCCGTCACACCGAGGATGGCGATCAACACCGAAACGACTACGAACGTGTAGGGCCGGCGGAGGGCTAGTCGGACTATCCACATGACGCAAGCACGGGAAGGGGCTGTTTCCTCATAATAACTAATCGCAGCGGGCGGCGGTTTGGCCCGAAAGGGCTAGAAAATCGGGGTCAGACGGAACGTTCCCCAATTCCGCGAGTGTTGAAGATTTCGACAGGGCGGCGACCGATTGCCTTGGCGAGCGACCGCCCTTGCGCGCCGACAATTGTCTGTCGAGGTGGGATTCCAGGCCGCGGATGAAGTCCTCGGATCCAAGCGGGCGCCCGCAATGCGTGCTGTGCCGGACGGCGTCGTCGTCGGAGGGCGCATCGGCGTCCACAAATTCGCGCCAACTCGCCAGTGTCCAATAACTTGCCCATTCAGCGACGTCTGTCACGCCGTCGCGATCGCCGCGCAGGTGGGTGCGGGCGCTGGACCATCGATAGACTTCCGGGCGGATCGCGAGGCCGGCGCGCACTGGGTTCAACTCGACGTATCGAAGGGCGTTCCACAGGTGGCCGGTGTCCATGGGGCAGGAATAGTAGCGGCCCTGCCAGACGTGGCCGCTCGAGGCCTGCCGGGCGTTGAGGTAGGCGGCATAGCGGCCGTGAGTGTCGCGAAGTGCCTGCTGCATGGCTTTGGGACGGAGGGGCGAGAGGATCAGATGGACGTGGTTGGGCATCAGGCAATAACCCAGGATCGCGACGCCGCGATACTTAGCATGTTGTACCAGGACCGAGAGATAGACCATCCGGTCGCCGTCGGATTCGAAGACCAGGCGGCGGGCGTTGCCGCGCTGCGTAACGTGGTGGGGGATGCCGAGCGCCTCCACGCGCAGAAATCGTGCCATGCCAGAAGAGTGGCCCTGGGCCGCCGAGGCTCTCAAGAAAAAAGGGGAACGTTCCGTCTGACCCTCGGTTACAGGTGGATGATGCCTCGCTGGATGGCGGCGGTCGCGGCTTGCGTACGGTCCTGCACACCCAGCTTGCTCAAGATGTTCTTTACGTGGTTCTTGACCGTGTGCTCGGCGATGTTCAGCGTGTAGGCAATCTGCTTGTTCGCCAGGCCGCGGACGATCAGCTCCAACACCTGCACCTCGCGCGCGCTAAGGTCGGGGCGCGGAAGCTGGGCGGCGAGTGAGGCTGCTACCGCCGCCGGCAGGTACGTCTGGCCGGCATGCACCGCGCGGATCGCTTTCAACAGCTCGTCGTGCAGGACGTCCTTGGTAAGATACGCCTGCACACCGGCGGCCAGCGCCCGGCGAATGTCCTCGTCGCCGCCATAAGTGGTGAGCGCGATCAGGTGTGCCCCGGGGAACTCCGCGCGGATTGCCTGCGCGGCGGCCACACCGCCCATCACGGGCATGCGTAGATCCAGCAGGGCGACGTCGGGCCGGTGCGCCCGGAACATCTCGACCGCCTGCTGTCCGTTGGCGGCTTCGGCGATGACCTCCATGTCGGGCTGCATGTTGACAATCGTGCTCACGCCGACACGCGCCACCAGATGGTCTTCCGCGACCATGATTCGAATTTTTCCGTTTGTGGATTCGGCATTGCTCATGGCAAGGGTACCGTCACTTCCAATTCTGTTCCTTCGCCAGGATGACTGGAGAGCCGTAGTTCACCGCCCAGGCGTTCGGCCCTCTCGCGCATTCCGATCAGGCCGAAATGCCCTCCTCGCGAAGCAAACGCGTCGTGTTGATCGAATCCCCGTCCGTCGTCGACAATTCGCAGGTACAGCTTGCGCGCCTCCGTGTGCAGTTTGACCGCTATCTTGGTGGCGCCGGCATGCTTGAGAACGTTGGTCACGGCTTCCTGGGCGATGCGCAAAAGATGCTGTTCCATCTCCTCGGGCAGCTCGCGATTCGGCCCGTCGATATCCACCTGGACGTCGACGCCGGAGCCGGCGGCCCACATCTTGGTGCCGGACTGAATGGCCGCGGCCAGGTCCTGCCCTTCCAGCGCCGATGAGCGCAAATCCATCACGCTGCGGCGCGCTTCGGTGAGGCTGTGACGCGCCATGCGCCGCGCGAGATCGAGATAGGTCCGCGCCGGTGTCGATTCGGGCGGCATCGACAGGGCAACCGCATCGAGTTGCGAGGAGATGCCGACGAAACCTTGCGCCAGGGTGTCGTGGATTTCGCGAGCCAGGCGGGCGCGCTCTTCCAGCACGGCGGCGAAGCGCGAACGGATCTGGCGCAGCCGGACCTGGTAAACCGCCCACGCGCAGATTGCCACCGCCGCGGCCGCCAGCACGCGGAACCACGCCGTCTCCCAAAATTGCGGCAGCACCTCAAATGCGTACGATTGCTCGCTGGCCGGGCCGCCGGCCAGTTGGGCCCGCACGAAGAAACGATACTTTCCGTGCCGCAGGTTGTTGTAGTTGATGACGCGGCGCGCTCCGGCTTCGACCCAGTCCGGATCGAGTCCTTCCAACCGGTAGGAATAGCGCACCCGGTCAGGCGCGCTCAGATAAATTCCGGTGTAGCGGATCTGGAGACGCTGCTGGCTGGGATCCAACTTGACCAGCCGTGCCAGGTCCACCGAATCGCCGTTTGCCGTCATCTCCACGAAATGAGCTACCGGCGCGACCGCAGGAGCCTTGCGCGCTTCCGGATCCAGAACCGCGACACCGCGGCTGGTCGCAAAGTAAAGCCGTCCGTCGCTGGCGCGCATGCCTCCGCCCGGCCCCGGATAGCCGGGGGCGCATTGTGCGCTTCGCAAGCCATCCTCCACTCCGAAGTTTTCCGGCTCCAGCTTTTTGCGTTGACCCGCGTTCATTTGCGCGAACTGCTCTTTGGCGACGCGGCAAATGCCGCGCGTGGTGCTCAGCCAGAGCGATGAACCGTCGTCGGAGATTCTGCCGATATTGTCGCTGAGCAGGCCATCCTGCTCCCGATAAGAACGGAACTTGCCATCGCGGTACGCGTTCAAACCGCCACCGAAGGTGGCGATCCAGAGCGTACCCTCGGCGTCCTGGTAGAGGGAGCGGATCTGGTCGCTCGAGAGTCCGTCGGAGGTGGTGAACTGCCTGCGTTCTTCTCCCCTGACGTGCCACAGCCCCTTGCCGAACGTGCCGGCCCAGATGCTGCCGTCCCGCGCCTCGCACAGGGTCACCACGAAATCCATCAGCAGGGGCCCGCCGGGGATGACGAGGTGAAACCCGCCCGACGACAGGACGCCAAGTCCAACCGGCGCGGCCAGCCAGAGACTGCCGTCGGCAGTCTCGATCGCATCGAAGAGCCCCTGGCGGGAAAGCGGGTCCGGATAGTGGAAGATCTTATAGCGGCCCCCGGACATGCGGGCCAGTCCGCGGCGGGTGGCGAGCATCAGGTCGCCGTTTCGCGCCTCGCGAATCTGGATGATGTCGTTATCGGGTAAGCCGTCGGCAATCGAGTAACTGCGCCTGGTGTCTCCGGAAAACAACATGAGGCCCGCGTCGGTGAAACCGATCCAGATGCGCCCGGCGTGGTCCTGATAGACCACGTTGGGCTCGTCGCTGGGGAGGCCCTCATTCTTCCCGTAGACGGTGAAGATGTCGTTGCGCCAGCGCATCAACCCACCGTTGGTGCCGATCCACAGGTTGCCCTCGCGGTCCTCGAAGAGACAGCGCACCGGGCCTCCGGTGTCTTCGCTCTCCGCCTGAGCGCTCACGAAGCGCGACCCTTCCAGGCGGACGATCCCCCTGTTGGTGCCGCCCCAAATGTTGCCGTCCCTGTCGGCCCACAAGGCACGGACTGCGCGATCCGGGAGGCCATCCTTCGTTCCGAACCTGCGGACGGATCCGCCCGGGAAAATCTCGATGGCGCCCGAGTTACTGCCGATCCAGACGTGATCGTGGCGATCCACAAGTATGGACAGCATGACGGTGCCGGCCAGGGCCTCCGGCCCGAGGACGGTGACAAACGTGTCACCATTCCTTTTGACCACGCGGCTGAAGCCCGCGACCCACAGATTGCCGTGGCTGTCCACGCAGGCGGCGCGCGCCGAGCTCACCGGAATATCTTTCTCTGGTTGCCACGTCGTGAAGCGGCCATCCTGGAAGCGGCAGAGATAGATTCCCGCTACGACCCAGATGCCGCCGGAAGGATCGGCATAGAGATTGGTGATGGCCGCGTCGGGCAAGCCTTGCTTTGTGGTGTAGGTGCGAAAATGCCGGTCCCGGTACTCGACCAGACCGTTTTGCGTGCCAATCCACAAGGCCCCGTCGGCGGCCGCGGCCAGCGCGGTGATGGAATTGTCGGGCAGATCGCCGTTGGCCTTGTTGAAGACTATGAATTCGTAACCGTCGAAGCGTGCCAGACCTTCGTCGGTCCCGAGCCAAAGGTACCCGTCCCTGGTCTGTGTGATGGCGCGGATCGTGTCCTGCGGAAGCCCGCGGTCCTGGGTCCACATCGTGCGGGAATACTGCGAGAGGCTTTTCCGCGGATCCAGCGCCTGCGCGCTGCCGGAGAAAAGCAGCAGGGCGAGCACGACGGAAACGCGGCGGTCCACGTCTCAAGTTTACTTCTTCCGGGGACCGCCGCCAGCGGAGGCAGCACTTCGATTCAACTCCGGCTCACGGACGTGCCGAGAACCGATCGAGTTCCGCGATGAGTTTCGAACCCTCAGGCCCAGGTTTTACCGCGCCGCCTCTGACGATTTCGCGGTTGTGCAGCGGCTTGCCGTAGAGTTCTTCGTTGTCCTTCGTGTCTTGACGCAGTGTTGCGCCCTGCAGTGAAATACCGGCGAATAGCCCGTGGGACCGCGACCACGACAGAATCTCCGCCGACATCTTCGCGTCGGTCTGGGCAGTAGCGTCGCGCCCGACCGGGCCCGCCGCGACCTCACCCTCGCCGCCCAACGTAAACTGGTCACCCAACAGTTTGTCAGCTCCCCGCTTGCTCATCACAAGCAGAACCACGTCGGCATCCGAAGCGCCGATCTGGAAGCCAACGCTGCCGCCCTCGATGCGGATACTGCCAGGCGCCGACCAGCGGCCGCTATCCGTGCGGCACGACAGAATTCCCTTACCGTATTTTGCGCCCACAACGAACGCGGCTTTCTTCAGGTCGGGCACGATTACGATGCACTGTGCCTTCTCCAAGAGGTCGTGAGGGATGCCTTTGTCCGGCATTCTCGTCACCTCACCGAAGACTTCTGCGGCCTTATCGACCCTCCGGGCTTGATCCGTCTCCGCCGCGTATCCAAAAGATGACACCAACAGAATCGCGAGCAACCCTCGCATTTATCTCCTCCTTTGGATCATCCGATCCACAGATGGGAAAGCAAGCGGTTTGCCAGTGTGAGGATACGCAATCAGCGGGACTACTTGTCCAGAATGAGCAAAACCATCATCACGCCTGCGAAGACGACTCCGCCGAAGCCGAGGACCACGTAAATTTGTGTGCGGGACAGTCCGGCGGTCACGGCAGGTTGCGCCGGATTAATCATCGCCGAGAGGGGAGGCAGTGCAGCTTCCGCCGCGGCGCGCAACTTCGGATCGTAGACTTCGGCCGGAATTACATTGTTTACGGGAGCAAGTTTAGCCGCCCGTTCCAGATACCCGAAAGTCTGATCGGGGGTGTTTACCTGACGCATTTTTCCCGGGTCGTCGAATACAACCAGCAGAGATCCCGGTTTGACGCGCGCGAGCACCGCCGAAGCGGTATTCGGCTGGTCGTAAACCGGAACCGACGATTCGGAAAGGAGCCGGTAGACGCGCCCCAGGAGATTGCCCTGGTTGAGGGCAGTAAGTTCGTCGCTGGGGCCGAGGTTGAGCCCGTCGTCGAGGGTGACCGCGGCGCGCTGTTGGGTGTACTTTCTGCCCTGTTTGACGGCCTCTTCCAATCCCGCCAGGGCAGCCGGCCCCTGAAACTCTACCAGGCGTTGGATGCGATCGGTGATCGAAGGATGAGTGGCAAGCAGTTTCCCGGTGAACCAGCCCATGCTGGCGGCGGGGTCCGCGAAGTAGAAGTGCGAGAATGCCGGGTTCGAGCCGGCGACGGACGAGCCGGCGCCGCCGATTTTGGCCAATGCGCGGCAAAGACCTTCGGGGTAGCGCGTGAGGAGGGCTGCGTCGGCATCGGCGAGGAATTCGCGCTGGCGCGAGATCGCGGCGCGCAATAGTGCCGCCATCACAGGCGCCACAAACAGGATGTAAATACCGATCGGCGAAATAGCGAGCTCCCACAAGCCGAGTCCGCCGCGGCGTCCGCCATACCGCCATCCGCTGGATCGCAGCTCGCGGCGGAACATGAGATAGGGAAGGCGAAGAAAGAGGGCGATGGAGGCGACCACCGTATTGAGGCGGATGTCGTGATTGCCGATGTGCGAAAGCTCGTGAGCCAGCACGCCCTCCAGTTCCCGCTTGTCGCTCAGCAGGTTCAGCGCGCCGCGCGTGACCGCGACCACCGCGTGATGCGGATCCATGCCCGCCGCGAACGCATTCGGCACGCTGGTCTCGATGATGTACAGCTTCGGAGCGGGCAGCCCGGCGCCGATCGCCAGGTTTTCCAGGAGCCGCCTGGCTTCCTGCTCCTTCTCGCCGGCCGGCTGAGCGCCAACCTGGTCGAGAAGCCGGGAAGTGGGGGAAGAAGCAATTCCCCAGAAGAGAATGCCGAGAGTGGCAATCAAGGCCCCCGCGAACACGGGAATCAGGTTGCGGGTCAGCTCCCAATCGGCAGCTTCCGATTTGGCCAGCTCCGCTTTACGTTGTTCCAGGTCGCGCTCGATATATTGGTTCCACTCCGAGCGCTCCTCCGATTCTTCAAGATGGCGCAACAGGCTCTGGTCGCTGCGTATGGCGGCGCGGGTGCTTCGCGATTCCGCACGCACCTGCCTCACCACCACAGCCGACAGCATGAAGCTGATCCCCACTACGAATGGCGCCAGGGCGGCGATCGTCAAGACGACCAGAATGGCCGTTCGGCGACGGTTGTGCGCGATGCGGTGGTAGACCAGGACTGGCTGGCCACCGTCCATGCCCGCAGTCATGCTTGTTTTCTAAGCCTCCATGAAGCTGACTTTGACGTCTTCTTTGGCTTTCTCTTCGGTATGGAAATAGTCGAACGGCTGGAATTGGAACCAGCTCGCGAACTGATTCCCCGGGAAGGACTGGATGCGGGTGTTGTAGTCGAGCGCGTTCTGGTTGTAGAACTGGCGCGCGTAGGCGATCTTCTCTTCCGTGTCGGCGAGTTCGCTCTGCAACTGCTGGAAGTTGGCCGCCGCCTGAAGCTGCGGGTAGTTCTCGGCTACTGCCATCAGGCGGCCCAGGGCGCCGGTGAGCAACTGGTCCGCGGCAGCGGCTTCGACGGGACCAGGCGCCTTGGCGAGCGCACCGCGCGCCTGCGCCACTTCCGCGAAGACGGCATGCTCATGCTTGGTGTATCCGCGGACGCTCTCGACGAGGTTGGGGATCAGGCTGGCGCGGCGTTTGAGCTGAACGTCGATTCCGCTCCACGCCTCGCGCGTGCGGTTTCGGGACAGCACCAGATTGTTGTAGAGGAGGACGCCCCAAAGCGCCCCGACAATTAAGAACCCGAGAGGGATCAGCGCGGCCGCGGCCGCGGTCCCATTGGAGAGGTAAAAATCTGCGGCTTGAAACACACAATCTCCCAACCTTATCGTGGGACAACCCGATGGCTCCCGTCATCTTGTCGTTGGTTAGGTATTCGGTGCTAACCGGATTGCGTCCTGCCGGGATTTTCAGTAACGTCAATCATCATGTGGTCTCGCTGGTTGTGGTTGGTCACGATTCCGTTTGCCGCGGCCGCTCAAGGAAACGATTGTCCGCTCGAACGGCAGGTAAGCCTGGTGATTCAAAGCGGCCCCGCGCCTTCCCTGCCGGGACAGCCAGTCCACTTCACCGCATTCGTGGCGCCCGTGGCGGGTACGGCGGATCCCACCGGTACGATTCAACTCTTCGACGGCACGAACAGTCTCGGCACGTTTCCGGTTGTGGTGGGCCAGGCCTCAACCGTTGAGACCTTCTACTCCGCCGGGGCGCGAGAAATCAACGCAATCTACAGCGGCGATTTCAATTACTGCGGCGCCTACGCGGCTTATGGGCAACCCGTGGACCGGTTGACACCCTCGGTGGCGCTCAGTTCCAGCGCGGCGGCGGTACCATACGGCGCACCGTTGACACTGATCGCGAAGGTAACGCCGGATCCGCCCGCCGGGGTCGCGGCGCCCGCGGGGCCGATGCAGTTCTTCGAGGGGACCACGCTGCTCGGCACAGTTACACTGAACAACGGCACCGCGATGTTCACGATCTCGAACCTCGATGCCGGCTCGCACCAGATCACGGCGACGCTGGTTGGCGACCCGAACTGGTACTCGGTGCGTTCGACGCCGCTCGCACAGGGGATCAATCGCGCCGTGACGGCTACGGTGCTGGCCGCGGCCGCCGGCGCATCGCAGGTGACGCTCACGGCCACGGTAACGGCCGCGGCCCCGAGCACGGCAGTGCCGGCGGGCTCGGTACAGTTCACGGATACAACCGCCGGAACTGTCCTGGGGACCACGGCGCTGGCTGCCTCCGCCGCGAGCATTATGGTCTCCAACGCGGCGATTGCCCTGACGGCCGGACACCCGATCTCCGCCACGTACTCCGGCGGCTCGAACTTCATCGCAAGCACATCGAACGCTGTAGAAATTCCCGGGGTCGCCAACGCCGCGGGAGCGGTCTCCACAAACTACGCCGCGGACGAGATCGTGAGCCTTTTCGGCACAAACCTGTCCCTCACCCCTATGCCGCTGCCGGGCGTGCCGCCGCTTCCGACCACGCTTGGCGGCACGTCGGTGACCATCACCGACAGCGCCGGCACGGCGCGACAGGCCGGGCTTTACCTCGTTTCCGCACAGCAGATCAACTTCGTGGTTCCTTCGGATTCCGTCACGGGGCCGGCCACCATTACCGTGGCCACCGCCGGCGTCATTCCCCTGCGCGTGAATCTGGCCGCGGTCGCGCCCGGGATCTTCGGCCCGTCCGCGCAGATCTTGAGGGTGGCGGCGGACGGGTCGCAGACCCTCGAAACCGTCACGGCGAGCACTCCGATCGCGATCGGCTCGGGAACCGTCTACCTGGTTCTCTACGGCACGGGCATCCGCAATCGTTCGTCGCTGGCAGGCGTTACGGCGACGATCGGAACGGCGAGCCTGCCGGTCGCCTACGCGGGCGCTCAAGGACAGTTTCCAGGCCTGGACCAGGTGAATGTGCTCTTGCCGGCGACTCTGGCAGGCGCCGGCAAGGTAAATGTGACGCTCACGGCGGACGGCCAGGTATCTAACCCCCTTGTTCTGAACTTTCAGTAAGCCCCTGATATCTACGCCTACTAACTTCAGTTAGGTTATGTGCGTTCTAGGATTGGATAATTGACTCCCCGTAACCGTGGACCTAGAATCAAGCTGGATCTATCTCAAATGACCTTCGCACCCAGTGAGACGCCAGGCAAATACGAGTTTCTCGGCGTCATCGATAAACCAAAAGCAGGAGTTACTTACAAGGTCCGAAACCGGGAAACGGGGGAAATAGAGTCGCTCCGGGCGCTGCCCGGCGCCGCTTCGAGCCATCCGGAAACGTTGGAGCGCTTTCTGCGGGAGATCAAGATTCACACACGGCTGTCGCATCCCAATATCCTTGCCTTCCACGATGTCTTCGAGCTGGATGGTCAGCTGGTGATGACGGCGGAGTATGTCGAAGGTACGACCCTGGCCGCCCTGTGCCGCGAAGGTCCGGTGCTTTCGAGCGAGGCGGTCCGGATCGTCGGCGAGGTATTGTCCGGGCTGGAGGAGGCGCACGAACTGGGAATCGTGCACCGGGGGATCACGGCGGAGCATGTGATCGTGACGCCCACGGGAGAGGTTAAGTTGGGCGGATTTGGCCTGGCGAAACCGGCGGACGATATGAATCTGACCCAATCGGGCTCCGTGCTCGGCGAGCCAAGGTATATCTCGCCGGAGCAGGTGATGGGGACCGCGGCCTTGGATGCGCGGTCCGACCTGTACTCGGTCGGTGTGCTCCTGTACCACGCGCTGACCGGGAAGGTGCCGTTCGATAATCCGAACGAATTCGACGTCATGGTCGCGCAGGTCAATTCGGTGCCGCGGCCGCCCAGCGTGCTCAACCCCGGAATCTCTCCGGAGCTGGACCGGGTTGTGCTGACCGCGCTGGCCAAGAAGCCCGAGGAGCGCTATCCGACGGCCGCGGAGTTTCGCCAGGCGCTGAACTCGACCGTCGCGGTTCCCTCGCCGGAACCTGTCGAAGAACCGGCGGCGGAGGAGTGCGCTCCGCCGCAGTTTTTCGTGGAGCCCCGATCCACGCCGTCTCCGACGAAGGCGTTTGCGTTGGGCCTTCTCTCGGTGGCGGTCGGGCTCGCGGTACTTTACTTCGCGATGCACTGATTCAGGGAGCGGTACTTTGACGATTCAAATTGGCGACATAGTCGGCGATTACAGGGTAATCGAGGTCATCGGCTCGGGCGGGATGGGCGCGGTGTACAAAATCGAGCACCTGCTCACCAGGCGAATCGAAGCCATGAAGCTGGTGCCTGCGGGGATCTCGGCCGATCCCGAACGCGTGCACCGCTTCGAGCGCGAGATCCAGGTGCAGGCACGGCTGAGCCACCCGAACATCGCGGCCCTGTACAATGCGCTGCGCAACGGGGACACGATCGCGCTGATCATGGAGTACGTGGAGGGCGAGCCGCTCCAGCACATTCTGGCGGCAGGACCTCTGCCGCTGAAGACCACCGTGGAATATGCCAGCCAGGTGCTTTCCGCGCTGGCCTACGCTCACCAGGAGGGCGTGATTCATCGCGATGTTTCGCCGGCCAACATCATCATCACCAGGGACCGGATTGCCAAGCTGACCGACTTCGGGCTGGCGAAGGCCGCGACCGATCTTCGTGTGACGACCTCGGGCGCACCGGTGGGCTCGCCATGGTACATGTCTCCCGAGCAGGTTCGGGGAATCGAGCCCATCGACGGGCGCACCGACATTTACGCGATGGGCGCCGTGATTTACGAGGCTCTCACGGGCGCCAAGCTGTTCGACGCCGATGGGGCCTTCGCGGTGATGAGCGCACACGTGGACCGGATGCCGGCGCCTCCCAGTTCGCGCCACCCTGCGCTTACCAGGATCATCGACGGCGTTCTGCTGAAAGCTCTGGCGAAGGACCCGGCCCAGCGATACCAATCGGCCGAGGAGTTCCTGCGGGCTCTGCAGTCCGCGGCGACGGCAACTCGCGCGTCGGCGCCGGCGGCCGCGCGCCGGCCCATGAAGGCATCGACGGCGGTGATGGCGGCGATGCCCCTGGTGGTGATGGCGGCAACCTTCGGCATCGCGCGGCTGCTCACCAGGCCGGTGCACGTGCAGGCTCGCGAAGTCGCGAGGCCGGCCGCGTCCCGCGCGGTTGCGCCTCCTCTGCCGGCGCCTCTCCCGCCGCCGGAAGCGGGAATCGAGCCGCCATCCGGCACAGCGGTTGAAAAGCCGGCAGCCGGGATAGCGGCCGACAAGCCGGCCGCGCCACACGCGGTGCGCGCACCACAACCGGCACAGCAGGTCCCCGCACGGGCCGCCGCGCAGTCGAAGACGCCGCAACCGGGTTATGCAATCCGGGTGAGCGGAGGCGAAGTGGAATCGCCGGCGCCGGCATCGCGAACCGTTCCGCCTCCGCCCGCCCCCGCCGCAGTGCCGGAACCCCCCGTAGTGGCATTGCCGCAGCCGGCCACGCCCGACCTGCCGCCCGTCGTGGAGGAGCCGGAGGGACCGAAGGCGCAAAAGCCTGGGAGCCGGCTCGGGCGTGCTTTGGGCAAGATCAATCCTTTCAAGAAGACCGCCAAGCAGTAGGGCCCGCCTTCGCAATCGTAGAATGGGTCAATGACCCTTCCGGACCTGGCGGCTATCGAGCGCGCGGCGCAAATCGTCTACAGCGTGATGCCGCCCACCCCGCAGTATCGCTGGCCGCTATTGTGCGAGCGCGCGGGCACGGAGGTCTGGGTCAAACACGAAAACCACGCTCCTCTGGGCGCGTTCAAGACCCGCAGCGGGCTGGTGTATTTCCGCCGCCTGAAGGACTCGGGGGCCGCCGACGGAAAGGCGGTGACGGCAACCCGCGGCAACTTCGGACAGGCGGTGGCGCTGGGTGCGCGAAATGTGGGCATGGAGGCCCTGGTCTACGTGCCGCACGGCAACAGCCCGGCAAAGAACCGCGCGATGCGGGCACTCGGCGCGACGCTGGTGGAGTATGGCCAGGACTTTGAAGAGGCGCGGCGCGAGGCGGTGCGCTGTGCGCAAGCGGAGGGCTTTCATTACGTGCCCTCATTCCACCAGTGGCTGGTGGAGGGCACGGCGACCTATTCGCTGGAACTGTTCCGCGCGGTGCCCGAGATCGACGTGGCCTTCGTGCCGATCGGCATGGGCAGCGGCATCTGCGGCATGTGTGCCGCGCGCGAAGCGCTGGGGCTCAAGACCGAGATTGTAGGGGTAGTGTCGGCACATGCACGCGCCTATGCGGAATCGTTCGCGCGCCGAGAGGCGGTGGACGCGCCGGTGAGCACCCGGATCGCCGACGGCATGGCGTGCCGCGCGGCGGATCCCAGCGCATTGGCCGTGATGTGGCGGCACGTGGCGCGCGTGGTGACGGTGACCGACGACGAGGTGTGCTCCGCGATTCGCGCGGCCTACGACGACACGCACAACCTGGCCGAGGGCGGCGGCGCGGCGGCGATCGCGGCGATGCTGCAGGAGAAAAAATCGCTCGAGGGAAAGCGGGTCGCGGTGATCCTGAGCGGAGGCAACGTGGATCGCGAAACCTATGCGGAGGTGCTGCGTGGATAAGCGCGTGTGGCGGGCAGCGGCGGCGGCGGCGCTCCTGGCGGGGTTAGCTGCGGCGCAAAACAAACCGCAGTACGAAGTGTACGCGGTCCGCTACGCAACCATCCCCGATTTCGCGGTGTCGGGCCTGGTGGCGGGCGCGGAGCCCTCGCGCAAGATGGACATCGCCATGATGGTCTGGCTGGTGCGCGGCGGGGGGAAGAACATCCTGGTGGATTCGGGATTCTATCGCGAGCAGTTTTTCAAACAGTGGAAGGTGACGGACTTCGTGCGGCCGGACGAGGCCGTCCGGCGCGCCGGCGTCAAACCGGAGCAGATCACGGACGTGATCGTGACCCACATGCACTGGGACCACGCCGACGGCATGGACCTGTTCCCGAATGCCAGAATCTGGCTCCAGAAAGAGGAGCTGGAATACTACGCGGGATCGGCGTGGCAATCGCCGCGAACGCACGGCGGCATCGATCCCGACGACGTGATGGCGGCCGTCCGGCTGAATATGCAGGGCAAGGTCGGGCTGGTGAACGGCGACGGGCAGGAGATTCTGCCGGGCATCACGTGCTACACCGGCGGCAAGCACACGTACGCATCGCAGTTCGTCTCGGTGAACACCGCGGGCGGCACGGTAGTACTGGCCAGCGACAACATGTATCTTTGGGAGAACCTGGAGAAACACGTGCCGATCGCACAGACGCTCGATCCGGCGTCGAATCTGCGCGCGCAGGACCGCATGAAGGAGATGGCGGGGGACGCGAAGCGAATCGTGCCGGGACACGATCCGGCGGTGATGACGCGGTACAAACAGGTGGTGGAAGGAGTGGTGAGGATCCAATGAAAACGCCGGCATTCATCCCGACCACGGAAGAGCTGGGGAAGCTGCGCCGCGATCTGCGATTCCATCCGTGCGCCGCGGAGAACCCGCGCACCCTGACTGCGGAGCAGATTGCGGCGTTCAATCGCGACGGGTATTTGAAGGGCATTCGCGTCTTCAGCGAGGCGGAGATCGCCGGCATACGGGCGTACTTCGACGGCCTGTTGGCGCGGACGCTGGCGGCCGGCGGCGACAGCTACTCCATCAGCACGGCACATCTTCGATACGGACGGGTGTGGGACCTTTTGACCGAGCCGCGGCTGGTGGCCTGCATCGGGGATCTCGTGGGCGAGAACGTGATCGGCTGGGGCTCGCATTTCTTCTGCAAAATGCCCGGCGACGGCAAGCGCGTGTCCTGGCACCAGGACGCGAGCTACTGGCCGCTGTCGCCATCGAAGGTGGTAACGGCATGGCTGGCCATCGACGATGCGGCGGTGGAGAACGCGTGCATGCGCTATATTCCGGGCTCGCACCTGCTGGGTCATTTGACTTACACGCTGAGCGAGAATGACGAAGCCAACGTGCTGAACCAGACCGTGGCCGGCGTGGAGTCTCTCGGCGAGCCGGTGGATGTGGAGCTGAAGGCCGGCGAGATCTCGATCCACAGCGACCTGCTGCTGCACGGCTCGGAGGCGAACCAATCGGCACGGCGGCGCTGCGGGCTGACGCTGCGCTACTGCCCGGCGGACGTACGGGCGGACCTTGGCTGGAACGCGAAGGGTGTGGTGGTCAGCGGAATCGACCCGTCGGGCCATTGGGCGAACGCGGCACGCCCCTCGGCCGACTAGACCGTGCAAAGATCGAAGGCCTGCTTGAGCGAGGTCATCGGATCTTTCAGCGGCACGAACTCGTGCGCGAAGTAGCCCTCGAACTTGAGGTCGGCGATGGCCTGGGCGACGGTGCGCCAGTGCAGCTCCTGGGTGCCGTCGAGCTCGTGGCGGCCGGGCACGCCGCCGGTGTGGAAGTGGCCGATGTATTGGATGTTGTCGCGGATGGTGCGGATCACGTCGCCTTCCATGATCTGCATGTGGTAGATGTCGTAGAGCAGTTTGACGCGCGGTGAATTTACGGCTCTGACCACGTCCACGCCCCAGGCGGTGTGGTCGCACATGTAGTCCTTGTGGTCGATCTTGCTGTTGAGGAGCTCCAGGCAGATGGTGATGCCGGCGTCTTCGGCGTACTTCTTCACGCGGTTGAGGCCGGCGATGCAGTTGGCCTTGCCTTCGTCGTCGCTCATGCCGCGGCGGTTGCCGCTGAAGGTGATTACGTTGGGCAGCTTGGCCGCGGCTGCCTTGACGATGTTCTGGCGCATGTCGGCCTCGAGCTTTTCGTGGTTCTCGATGCGGTTCCAGCCGTTGGGAATGGTGGCGGCGCCGGAAACCATGGCGGCCACCAGGCCGTGTTTCTGGAGCACCGGCCAGTCTTTTTCCTCGATCAGGTCGAGGGCGACGAGGCCGATGGCGGCTGCCTGGCGGCAAAGATCGTCAATGGCGATTTTCGAGTAGCACCAGCGTGCGGCGGATTGCTTCAAACGTCCGGGCATTTGCTGGCATCGTACCACGCCGCTAGCGGGATCCGTGCTGGAGGCACATCCAGTAATCCACGGAGGCGGAATAAAGGGTCAGGCCCACGACGGCATTGCGAAACCAGAGCGCCTCTTTTCCGGGTGTCGTGCGTGCAGCCTGCCACAATGCCCCTAGTAGAAGCCATGCGAGTATGAGCAGTCCGGGCATGAAATCGACGTTGTAGCGGCCGTTGGACCAGCCGAGCAGAACGAAGAGCGCGGTCATCCCGAATCCCACAGCGCAGAGCGCCCCGATGATGAACCGGCTGGAGGGCAGAGCGCAAAACGAGGATACACGCCCCCGGCTCCAGATTAGGGGCGCCATGAATGCGAGGAGTGCGACCGGTGCGGCCCACAGCAAGCCGATATTCGGGCCAACCGAGAATCCGTCCGGCAGCGTGGCGAAAACTCCGGTGGCGTCGTTGAGGCCCAGGAAGGGGTAGTGCGAGCCGATCCAGGGCGGGGTGAAGACCAGGTAATAGAATCCCGGGACAATGTTCGCCAGGCCGAACGTGAACATGGTGCGCTGATTCTGGTATCCGTTGGTCAATTCGTAGCGGGCGCCGAATTCGAACGGGCTGCCGAACCTCGCGTAGTTGTACCAGGCGAGGACAAGCCCGCAGAGAATCACGGGAGCGACAAATGCCGCGGCGCTCATTCGATGCGAGCGAAGATGGAAGCAGACGAGCGCAGCGATCAGAATGGCCACCAGCACAAAATTGGGGCGGCAGCCGGCGGCGAGACCGAAGCACAGGCCGGCCGCTGTAAGGAGCGCGAGTCGCGGCGAATCTGACCCGAGTGCGCGAGCCGCCAGAAAGAAGCCGGCTGCCAGGAAACAGTAGCCCGCACTGATGGCTACCTCGTAGAAGGACGGGCGCACAACGAGGAAAAGGACCCCGCAAGAGGTGCCGAGGGAAAGCACTGCCGCTGAAGCCAGCCACGGCGGACAATCCCATCTCTCACGCCTCGCAACCAGGAAGAACAACGCGCACGAGCACGCAAACCCGGCGGCGGAAAAGAGCGCCACCGCGGCGCGCGATGGCAGGTGTCTGCCCGTCAGAAGACGGTAGGGGAGAAACAGCGTCAGGACCGGCGTTGGTCCGAAGTACAGGTAGTATTTGCCCCGGTAGAGGGAGGCATCGTGCAGCCGGTACGGGGCGCTGTCGATCGGGTCGTAAGGATTGGGGAGCGCCAGCAGTTCGGCGCGTGGTGTGACCGGAAGGCTGGTGTGGCCGGAGCGAAAACCGTCGGTGAGCAGCGGGTAGTATTCCGATGTGGCGCCGTGCCAGTTCGCCGCGGGACCTCCCATCCAGGCGGCGGCGAAGTGGAAGCACACGATGGCCGCGAACAGAAGCCAGGGCAGCCGGGAGCGGGTGCGGTTAAGAAGCATGACGGTACAGCCGCCATCCCCGGGATTCGCCGATGAGGCTGAAATGCGCCGCCAGGTACGGACCGTAGATTCGAGGGACGCTCTTGGCCAGCCCCGGCTCTGTTGGCACGACCGGCACCATCACGAGGTCGGCGTGTCCCAAAAGGCGATCGGGCGCGGGATGGTGGGCGTCGGTGAAGTTGCCCCGGTAGTGCAATGTAATCGAGCCGCCCTCGGCAGGAGGCATTCCCAACGCGTAGGAGAACGGGTTGGAGAAATCCAGCGACATGATCGTGTCACCCGGGCGGCGATGCTGCGTGACCAGCGCCAGGCCGTCATTCACCAGGTCGACGTAGGGCCGGTCGAAGGAGCGGAAGCCGGCCAGGACCGGAGTATTGAATGTGGAGTGCGGTTCTTCCGCCCACACCTGCCTGCCGTAGACCGCAAATCCCAGGCCCAGCCCTTCATAGGCGAGGATGCCGGCGACGAACAGGCCGCCGCACGCTAGTAGGGCCGCCGGTTTCCAGTTCGCGGCGCCGGCCGCCAAAGGCCGGGTGCAGACTCGGTCGAGAACCAGGATCACCATGACAGCATTCAGCGGGAGCCCGTAGAACTGGAAATTGGTGGCGAGCAGAAAAATCCCGGCCAGGAGGACCGATACGCCCGCCACTCCTACCAGGCGCGCGGACTCCCTCGATCCGCCCGCCGCCAGGTGCCTGCATCCCGCCCAGATGAATGCGAGATAGAAGGCCACCCAGGGATAGAGATTATCGACGATGAACCAGCTCATACGAGGCGATTTGGCCCCGGCTACCATGCGCAGGTCGTTCCACATCGGAAGCAGCTTGAAATCCAGGTAAGCCCAAAAGGCCAGGAACACGGCCAGGAATCCGGCGACGATGCCGGCCCAACGCTCGCGGGTTTGCCCGCGGAAAGGGATCAGGGCAGCCAGCAGCGCGGAGGCTCCGACAAAATAGCTGATTTTGAGGAACAGCAGTAGCGCCAGGATGGCCCCGGTGGAAGCGCCCGCGGCCCGGCCCGATGGATCGATCGATTCCAGGAGCAGCAATGCGACCAGCACGTAGCTGTACCGGTTGTAAGCCATACACGACGTGTTTGTGGGCGGCTCACCGACGGAGCTCGGATTGATTGCCACCAGGACCAGCAGCAGGCACAACAGGATCGTGGCGAAATGGCTTAACCGCGGCCTGGCAAGCCGGTGGGCCCAGGCCGCCAGCAGCATTCCCGCGATCGCCTGCGAATATCCGTGGCCTTCGGCGCCGCCGTGGGAAATCACGAGGCCGAGCGCAGTTAAGAGATAGATGATAGGACCTAGGGGGGTGTAGAAATCGGCGTGCGGCTTCTGCCCGTGAAGCACGCGCCACGCGCCGTCGAGGACACCGAACGCGTCATGAGAGTAGGTTTGGATGCCCGACAAGCCGGCATAGGCACGCGTCAGGCACAGGCCGGCAAGCACGAACCAGAAGGTGAGACACACGCCGCGGCGGTTGAGGAGCGGTTCGCACCACCAGGGCACCAAGGGTCCCGGCTGCGCGGGAAGGTGCGGGCGCGTCGCACCCGGGTCCGCGTCCTGGCCCGGAATCTGGCATGCACCGGTCATCGATCCGCTGGTGGAATGCTCACGGGCGCGTGTACGAGTACACGGGCCATGGTCGCATCCATGCGGTCCTGCGCGGCGTTATAAGCCCGCTCGTCGCGGAAGAGGAAACAAAAGAAGACCGCGGCCAGGGCCATCAGAGCATAGCGTTCGTAGGCCCTGGGGATCGCCGCGCCGAGCAGGGCGCAGACGCAGACCCCGACGCCCAGAGACATACGCTCGGCGATAAACACCAGCTTGTGCTGGAAGCCGGGAATCAGGACCGTGGTCGGCAGAACGAAAACGGCCGCGGCACTGATCACGCAGAGCTGGAAAGGAATGCTGGAGACAACCTGCCGCGGCCCGACTTTGTGCACCAGCTCCAGAAAGAGCAGGCTCCAGATCGCCAGCAGGCCGAAGAGCACAACATAGTATTTGGCGTCGAAGACCCACACCTGGTCGGCGCCGGTACTCATTTTGATCTGGAGCGGAGACCAGTGCGAAGGCAGGCTTTGCTCAATCACGATGTGGAGCAACACCATGGCCGACAGCCATCCGGCGGTGAGATAAATGCGGATGCGAGGTCCAACGAGGCGGGCGATGGACTGGTGCGCCACCAGGCCGCAGCTCCAGACGACGGGCAATGCATGCGCTACGTAGGCGAGGATCACCAGAGGCACCGCGAGCGCCACCCGGCGCCCCTGCCAATCCCACACCAGGGAGAGAGCCCAGAAGCAGAAGCCGAGGCTGAGGTAGAAATTGAAAAATCCCATGTGAAAAACCCAGCCGTAAGCAAGCATCGCGATGCAGGGCATCAGGTGCCAGGCTTTGCGGCCGGAGGCGACCGAGACGAAGCGGAATGCGCCCCAGATGAAGACCAGGACGGCAATCGACACGGAGGTGCGCTGCGCGAACTCGGCGCCGGCGAGGCGGAAAAGGGCGCCCTCCATCAGTTCGAACAGAATGTTCGTGCTTTGGCGGACGATTTCCAGGCCGTCGTTGCGGCCGGCCTCGATCATCTGGATCCACCAGGCGTTGTAGATGTGACTGGAGAGATCGCCGCCTTGCACGCGCGGCTGCCAATAGACGGGCAGCAGCACCAACAGCGAGACCAGGCCGTACGTTCGCCAGCTTCGCCAGCGCGGGGAATGAGCTGTTTCCACCATCAGGTGTTCTCCAACCGGATGCGGCGGAACTCCGGGATCAGCTCGAAGGCGGTGGCGACGCGATCGACACTTTCGCCGAGTTGCCGAATGTTCCGCTCGGTTATGTTCGTCCCCTGACTTCCAGATACCAGGCGCAAATACTGAATCTGGAGCGGGTCGATTTTCATGATTCGGCAACAGGTGGCATCCACGGCGGCGGGGTCGGCGCCCGCGACCAGCACGCCGGCAGGCTTGGGCGTTCCTTGAATGGGTCCGTTGCCTTCCATTCCGACGATGCCGTCCACAATTGCAAAATGGTTGCGAAAAGCGAGATGCAGGTCGGCAATGGATTCGTCGATGCCCGACCAGTGAAGGACATTCTTCGGCCAGCCATAAATACCGCCAGGCACGGTGCCGAAGAGATTCTTCATGGACAGGGTCGCTCCCGCCCAATGATGGGTCTTCATCTTGGCCACGGAGACCAGCAGGTCCGCCCCGAGCGCGGTGTTGGGCAGATAGAGCTTCTTGATGCGGGAGAATTGCCGGACCGGATGGACGCGGGTCACTTCGTCGAGGTTGAGATCGACGAAGCTGTCTTCGAAGCGCGGAATGGTTTGAAAGTATCCGGCGGAATCGGCCAGGTCGAGGGTGTTGCGGCGGTGGCCGGGACCCTCGGCGATCCGCACGCTCGCGGCTCCAAGGGAGTAAAAGGCTTCGAATGCGGCATGGACCACGATGGGATGAGTGTTGATGCAGGTGCCGGGTTCGAACTCCACCAGGTTCGGCTTGAGCAGTATCCGTTTTCCGCGCACGTCGCCCAACTGCTCGCGCAGCAGGCGGCGCATGATTTCATAGACGCTCTGATCGTAGGCAGGGGCCTTGACGATCGAAACCCGCGAAGGCACAAGGGGCCGCTGTTGGATGCCGCAGCCGGCCAATGCCGCGGCGGCGGCGCCGGCGAGCAATTCGCGCCGGGAAGGGTTCGCACTTCGTGTTTGGTTCTTCCCCGTCATGTCAACCCCAGAGGATCTCCCTTCCTTTTTGCGTTTCCGTCACCAGCATGCCGAGCGAGGTTTCGATCAGGGTGCGATAGGCAATCTCAGGCGGGCTGTAGTCCGGCGGCAATTGCCCCTGAGCCATCAGGCCCAGGCGCAGCCAGTTGAGAGCGTCGGCCGAGCGGCAGTCCCTGAGGAAGTCGCGGGCCACGCCGACCGAGATGTCGACCTTCTGGCCGCTGGCGCCACGAAGAGCGGCTAGCGCGAGGCCCGTGGTCTCCGGATATGGGCGCCCTTCGGCGCCATACACCCGGACAGAGCCGTGATTCCAGCCGCCCTTCACGCACATACGTTCCAGCAGGAACCGGCGTCCCTTGGCGATGCGGCGCCGCAGCGCATCGCCGGGTCTGCGCGAGTTCTCTTTGTCCAGTGCCAGAATGGCGAGGGAGGTCGGCGCTACCCAGGACGCCGTCTCCCTTACCCAGGGCCATCCCGCCGAGCCGGTGATTGGAGACGAGTCTCCTAGCAGCCACTGGCGAAGGTGAAACGTAATGGTCGATTCCTCTCCCATGGTGCCCATCAGCCAATCGATCGAGCGCGCGTGCGCACCGGCCCCGAGTTGCTCCGGCGGAATCAGAGCCACCAGGGCGGTGACCCAGTTGCTCTCATCGAAACCGGTTTGCGGAGGCCAGCCGCCGTCGCGCACCTGTCGCGCGCGCAGCCAGTCCAGGCCCCGGCCCGCCGGCCTGTCTTCGCCCGCGGCGAGCAGAGCGAGAACGGCATAAACCGTCGGCTCCGTCCAGGATGCGCCGTGAACGTACGGCCAACCCCCGTCGTGATTCTGTCGGTTGAGCAGGAGATCGACGGACATGTAGAGATCGCGGTGCGGAAGGCTAAGGCCTGTCCGAGACTACCGGAGTGTTCGGCGCTTGCGGCGTCGCGACAAGAGCATGACCAGGGTCACGCCGGCTCCCAACCAGATGGCTCCTTGAAGTGCGAGGTCCATGACGTCTCCTTTCGTTCCCTACCGGGAACTCCTGCGGGCGCGCCGCCGTTTCAGAAACAGCAACATGATGCCTCCCGCGGCTAACCAGATGGCTCCTTGAAGAATCGCGTCGTTCATCGTTCTAATGCTCCTTTTGCCTTGCCCGTCACCCGATGGATTTCATCATCGGGAACAGGTACTTGAAAATTTGGAGAATACCGGGCCCGGCCGCCACAATCAGCATGGACGGCAGGATGAAAAAGAAAATCGGGAAAACCAGTTTGACGCCCACCTTGCCGGCGCGCTCCTCGGCTTCCTGCCGCCGGCGGGTCCGGAGAAAGTCGGAATGCGTGCGCAGGCTCTCGCCCATGCTGGTACCGAACCGGTCGTTCTGAATCAGGATCGCTACCAGCTTGCGAAATTCCGCCTCCCCGGTGCGCTCGGCAAAATTGCGCAAGGCCTCGCTGCGCCGCTTGCCGGCGCGCATTTCCAGGGTGACCAGCGACATCTCCTCGCTCAACTGCGGATGGCTCATATTGAGTTCGCGCGCCACGTGCTGGATCGCCTGGTCGAGGCCGAGGCCGGCTTCGATCGACACCACCATCAGATCGAGCGCGTCGGGAAGAGAGAGGCGGAGAATCTCCTGCCGCTTGGCCACTTTCTTCTCGAGAAAGAACCGCGGGAGGATCCAGCCCGCCGCCACGCCGAAAAACAGGAGCCCGATCTTCATCACCGGGTTCGGCGGCATATTGCCTTGCAGCATGATGCTGAGGATCAGCATCATCAGGGTCGTGACGATGCGCAGGCCG
Organism: Candidatus Acidiferrales bacterium; assembly: GCA_035499435.1. GTDB lineage: Bacteria > Acidobacteriota > Terriglobia > Bryobacterales > Bryobacteraceae > Solibacter. Next base: position 22,818 of record DATJYW010000048.1, read on the forward strand.
TAGAACACGGGCAGGGCGTTATCGGAACGGAAACCGGCCCGAATCAGGTCCACCTTGAGATTGGCGACCTCTTCCTCTGAAGAGGGGACGCGCGACCCGATCTGGTGTAGCAGCGCGACCACGGTGCTGGCCCCGGGTTCACTGTTCTCCTCCGCCACGGCCGCTCCGGTCTGGCCCGTGATCACGGGATTGCCGAGTTGGCGAAGCATCTTCCCCGGCTTGTACACCAGCCGGTAGCCCACCCAGGTCAGGATGAGCATCAGCATGAAGAAAGCAAGGCTGGCAAATATCGCGGGATGTTCCATGTCACACCTTGATGTTGATGATCTTCTTGATGAAGAAATTGCCGAGAACCTGGGCGAAAATGGCGCCGCCGATGAGCCACTTTCCATCTTTGTCTTCGGCCATCCCTTGCAGGTAGCCCGGCGCCACGACGAGCAGGGCGAGCATGGTGCACACGGGCAGCAGCGTCAGGATCGTCGCCGTGAGCCGCCCGTGAGCGGAAGCCGCCTTCACCTGGCCCTTGAGCCGGAAGCGCTCGCGGATGACATAGGCGAGACGCGACAGGATTTCGCTCAGGTTGCCGCCAGTCTGTTTCTGCAGCAGAACCGAGGACGTAAAGAACCGGATGTCGAGCAGCGGCACGCGCGTCGAGAAGTTGCGTAGAGCGATGTCCAGCGGAGCGCCCAGGTTTTGCTCGTTGAAAAGGGCGCGGAATTCCTGCCCCAGGGGATCGGCCAGCTCTTCGCCGATCATTTCCAGGCTGATGGAAAACGCGTGGCCGGCGCGCATCGAACGCGCCAGAAAGTCCAGCGCTTCGGGAAACTGCTCCTCCATCTGGGCGAGCCGCTTCTTGCGCTTGTGGCGCACGATCATGTAGGGCATGGACCCAAACGTCAACGCGAGCACGATCGCGGTCGTCGGGCCGTTCAGCAGGAACGGAACCAGCGAGCCAAGGCCCAGGCCAGGAATCATCGCCAGGCCCATGGCTCCGATCAGCCGGTTCGCCGACCAGTTGAGGCCCGCCTGCTGGATCTGCTCGGACGCGTGCTTGGAGAATTGAAGAGAATTGAGCAGGCGTTTGAGGCCGGTGGGCTTCTCGGTTTCAATTTCCTTCAGCAGGTTGCCCACGGTCACGACCGGCTCGCCGGAGGCCGTGTGGAGCATGTCGACCACCTGCTTCTTGCGCCGGGCGTCAAGGAACTTGAGGCCCACGCTCACGGCGAGCAGCGCGAGCGCGAACACCACGACGAAAGAGACGATGATCACGAGCTGCATTTAGTTGATCTCCACCACCGTTTGGAACATCTGGGCCGGCAGCGTGATGCCGCAGGCCTTGAGGCGGTCGTAGAACTTGGGCCGGATGCCGGTGGCGCGGAAACGTCCCATCACCTTGCCGGATTCCGCGATGCCTGTTTTCTCGAAGAGGAAGATGTCCTGGAGCGTGATGATGTCCTGCTCCATGCCCACAACCTCGGTGATATGGGTGATGCGGCGGGTCCCATCGCTGAAGCGCGAGGTTTGCACGAAGAGATCCACGGCGCTGGCGATCTGCTGCCGGATGGAGCGGATCCCCATGTTGGAGTTCGCCATGCCGACCATGACCTCGAGACGGCCCAGACCGTCGCGGGGCGTGTTGGCGTGAATCGTCGTCAGCGATCCGTCGTGGCCCGTGTTCATCGCCTGCAACATGTCCAGCGCTTCCTCCGAACGGACCTCGCCGACGATGATGCGGTCGGGACGCATACGGAGGGCGTTGATCACCAGCTGGCGGATGTGGATGGCGCCGGTGCCTTCGACGTTGGCCGGGCGGGTTTCCATGCGGGCCACGTGCGTCTGCTGCAGGCGAAGCTCGGCCGCGTCCTCGATGGTAACGATGCGCTCGTCTTCCGGGATGTAGCTGGAGAGTGCGTTGAGCAGCGTCGTCTTACCGGAACCGGTACCGCCGCAGATCAGAATGTTGAGGCGCGCCTTGACGCAGCCCTTTAACAGGTCGAGCATGCCCTCGGTCATCGCGCCCTTGGCCACCAGGTCTTCGCCTTTGAGCGCATGGCGTCCGAAGCGGCGAATGCTGAGCAGCGGGCCGTCGACCGCGACCGGCGGAATGGCCGCGTTGACGCGCGATCCGTCCGGGAGCCGGGCATCGACCAGCGGCGAGGATTCGTCCACGCGCCGTCCGACGCGCGATACGACCTTCTCGATGATGCGCAGCAGGTGCGCATCGTCTTTGAACTCCACCGGCGTGCGATACAGCTTGCCGCCGCGTTCCACGTAGACCAGCCGGGGCGTGGTCACCAGAATGTCGCTGACGGTGGGATCCTGCAAAAGCGGCTCGAGCGGTCCAAGCCCGAACACCTCGTCGAGAATCTCTTCGATGACCCGGTCTTTCTCGACCAGGCTGAGGGGAGTCTTCTCTTCCTCGACCAGCTTGGCGACGGCGGCGCGGATTTCCGCCCGCACCCGCTCGCTGGCCATCGAGGAGAGGGCCTCCAGGTTGATCCGGTCCAGGAGCTTGCGGTGTAAGGTGAACTTCAGCTCCTGGTACTCGGGAGTGGATCCCTCCCGCGTGAACAGGCGGTTCACCCAGCCGGTTTCCCGGTTCTCGCCTCTGCCGATTTGATCCAGTATCGCTGCCATTGATAGTCGCCTCTATCTCGAACAGTCGCTATCCGAAAAGCGCAAAGCGCTTCTTGCCGTTCGGTTGATTGTTGTTGTCGTCTTCGATGTTGGCCAGCTTTGCGGCCAGCCGGGTCATGTTCTTGCCGAGTTCGGAATTGCGGTTGAGCATGCGCCCTTCCGCGTAAGTCTCGTACAGCTCCGGATAGTCGTTGGGTACCGTCGCGAAGATCGGTGTGCCCAGCATTTTCTCCAGCTCGCCCGGCGTAATATCGAGCCTCTTGGGCGCACGGTTGAGAATCAGCTTGATCCGCTGCTTGCCGTATCCGCCATCGAGCAGCGTCTGGATGATCTGCTTGCACTGGTGCAGCGCGGGCACTTCCAGCGTGGTCACCAGGCACAGGTCATCCACTTCTTCCAGCGCCGCCATGCACATCCGGCTCAGGCTCCGGCCCAGGTCGACCATGGTCCAGTCGTAGTGCGGGCGGGCAAAGGCCAGAATCTGGCGGATCTGATCGTCCTTGGGCTGCTGCTTGGCGGCCAGCGCCAGGGGGGTGCTGACTATTTCCACCCCCGGGATTCCGTTCGAGACCAATGCCTTCCAGTAGCTGATATCGAGCCGGTGCAGATTGTTGACAGCGTCGAGAATCGAGTAAACCGATTTTGTCTTGGTGATGAACCCGACCATGCCGGCTTCCAGGTCAAGGTCGCAGAGGAGCACCTTCTGATTGATGCGCCCCAGTTCGGCTGCCACGTGGCAGACCAGCGTGGTGGCGCCGCACCCGCCCTTCGCCGATACGAAACCCATCGCCTTGCCGCTGCCCTTCACGCGGCCGCGGCTCTTCTCGGCGCTGCGGCGTTCCAGCGCTTTGCGCAGCGTGTCCTGCAGCGGCGGAAAGAGATATTCGTTGATGCCCGCCCGCATCGACGAGAGAATCGATTCCGCATTTGCCGTGGTGTTGAGGGCGATGATCATCGGGTCGCCCGAGGCGGCTTTGATGGACGAAACCAGGCCCTCCAGCGGCTCCCTCCAGCCGCTGATATCGATCAGCACCACGTCGGGCCGCATTCTCTCCAGCCGGTCCATGAAATTGGATACGTCGCCCACATCCTGGTGTTCGACGATGATCCGGAAGGGAAGCGCAGCCAGAGTCGCCTGCGCCTGCTCCCAGAGTTCCCGGTTTTCGATTGCCAGCCCAATGGTCAACGGATACATGTCGCGTCTCCAGTATCCAGATGCTTCACTTCCCGGTGCCTCCCGTTGGGGGCGTCGGAGCGGTCGTCTGTCCTGGCGTTGTCGGATTGGTCGGAACCGGTACCAGCATCATGGGCTGCATCGTCGGCGGCGGAGCTGCCTGGCCTTCTTTGCGCTGCTGGATCAGGTCTTCGATCGGCATCGTCTCCGATGGAGGCTTCACCGGCACCGGACCGGTCTTATCGATGCCGGGCTGCTGCATCGGGACATCGCTGTTCGGCGGCAGGAAGGAGCTCGGGAAGTGAATCTGCGGCGTGGGCTGTCCGGCCGGAATCGGCCGCACCACCTCCGGCGTCACCAGTACCATAAGCTCAGTGTTGTTTTTCTGCCGCGACCGCGATTTGAAAAGGTTGCCGAACAACGGGATGTTGGCGAGACCCGGGATCTTGTTCAGGGTCTCGGTCATGGTGTTGTCCAGCAGGCCCGCGATCACGAAGCTCTGGCCGCTCTCCAGTTCCACTTCGGTGTTGACCCGCCGGGTGCTCAGGGCCGGAATCGTGAAGCCCTGGAATGTGACGGCGTTCGCGAAATCCAGAGCGCTCACCTCCGGAGTCACCTGCAACTGAATCGTGCCCCGGGGCGTGATCCTGGGCAGGAAGTTGATCTTGATGCCGTATTCGCGGAAGGAAATGGTCACGGTGCCCACGGATGCGCCGCCCTGCACCATGGGAAACGGAAACTCGCCGCCCGAAATGAAGCTGGCCGGCTTGCCGTCGGTGGCCAGCACGTTGGGTTCAGCCAGCGTCTCCAGAAGGCGTTTGCTCTCCAGGGCCTTGATCGTCGCCGCGAGGTTGATGTCCTTGCGGAATAACAGGATGTTCAGCGCATCGGAAATGGAGATTGGTCCGCCCGGGCCGCCGATGACCGGGGGGGTGTACTGGCCCGTGCTAATCGCCGTCGCCTGGTTGAAGGCGCCCGATACGATATTGATGCCCAGGTCCTGGGTCGCGGCGCGGTCTACGTCGGCGAATCGAACCTTGAGCAGAATCTGGGTTTCCGCCGGCGGCACATTCACTCGCAGCAGGTTGACCGGCTTGCCCAGCGTTGCCGCGATGGACATGACCCGGTCGGCGGCAGTCGTGTCCTTCACCACGCCCCGCACAAACGGCGTGTCGTTTTCATAGGTCACATTGATTTCGTCATTGGGATAATCCCGCGCGATCTGCTGCCGGATAGCATCCAGCTTGTTGGTGCTCATCCGCACGGTCAGATCGTAGAGGAGGCGGTTGCCGCCCTGCTGCCAGATAATCAGCGAAGTTTCGCCCGCCTGCTTGCCGTTGATCAGGACTTCCTTGGGATTCACGGCGACGGCTTCCACCAGATCGCCGTTGGCCACCGAGATGCGCTGGATGTTCACCGGGCTGTCGATGATCATCGACTTGCCTACGGTCACCATCAGCTTGTCGGGAGCGGCGCTGGCGCCCGCCTGCTGGGTTGTCGATGGACCCCCTTCAGCCACGGAATTCTGGGCATAGCAGACCGAAAGGCAGGCGGCCGTGAACACGATGCCCGTACTACGAAAAAGTCGCACTTACTTACCCTCCCCGCCCGGCGTGGTTTCAAACTTCTTCTCTTCCTTCTTGGTGCCGGAGATAATCTCCATCACGAACGGTGTCTCCTTCTTCGGTGGCGGCGCCTGGACCACGGGCTGCACGGCGGCGCGGTGAACGGGACGAGGACGGGCCACGGGTTCGGCATCGCCGTTCGCAGGCTTCGGCATGGCGAATTTGCCGCCCAGGAACAGGTGGGACAGGGCCGTGCCGGGCGTCTTGGCCACCTCCTGGTCGAGCGGACTGCGCAACACCAACTGGATCGCGGTCTGTTGCGAGGCCAGGCTGAGCTGCTCGGCCTGCTCCGGCGTCACCAGAAGATTGATCACCTGGACCTGTACCGGCTTGCCTTCGGCGTCTCTCTTGAAATCCTGTCCGGCCGAGAGCACTTCTATGTTCTGCAACAGGGTTCGGGTGAGCGTGCCGGTGGTGGCGCTGCTGTTGCCCGGAGTGTTGCCCGAAATCAGGACGTCGACGTGCATGCCCGGCACGACAAAGCCGGCCACGCCGACTACGTCGTTCACCCGCACGGCGACGGCGCGCATGCCGACCGGAATGGTCGCCGCCAGTCCGCCGCCCGCACCTTTCTTCGCCAGGCGCGACTCGATGACCGGCTCCTTCGCGTAGATCGTCGTGGTCACCGCCCGGCCGACCACGTCCTCGGTCTTCGCCGATGCGCCTACCGGTACCGCGCCTGGCCAGTCCGACAGTTTCACGTCGTCCTGCTTGATCAACGTCCCGACTTCGAGGTCCTTGCTGGCCAGCACGATCTTCACGATCGTGGCCGCCGCCTTGGCGGGCTGGGGCCGATTGACGAGTACCTTATAAAGCACGAGGCTCGCCCCGGCCGCCACGAGAAATGCGAAGGTCAAAACTCCAATAAATCTCTTATTCATCTGGTTCCCCGTTCCGCCGGGCTCGTTATACCGGCGCCGCGCCTGCAGGGAAAAACTGGGTTCTTGCGGCCGTCAACAAACCCGGCGGTGGATCGCCGGCCGCGTCGTGAGCCCATTCGCTCGTTCGCGCCGGCGGTTGCGCCGGGACCAAGGTTCAAGGCGGGCATGCCGGCTAACGGGCCGCAATCGGCGCCGCCATACCCGCCTCTGGGATGCTAGCTCGCCTGGGTATTGGCCGAAGCGAGTTGGGAGTTGGTTGTCGACCAAATGCCCTTGATACTGCCGCCGGCGCCTAGGAAAAGTGCCGCCGAAGCCAGTGCTACGAATGCCATCAGCAGTGTATATTCAATGAGATCCTGGCCCTGTTCTTCATTCCACAGATTGCGCAAAAACGTCATTGCTGTCGCTCCTATGATTCGGGTTTGGTTTCTGTGATCGCCTGTTCACGTGCCTCAGTTTTCGTGACCTCGCGATCACGGCCTACTCCGCCGTCCTGGTTCGCGGCGGATTCCTGCAAGCCCGCGTCCCGGCTGTTCGACCGGAACACCAGCGCCGTGCCGTCGTCATAGACCACGCGCCACCGGCTGCTCTCCTTCAGCGCACCCGTCAGGGGGGCGCTGGGGGGCATCAAAATCGTGTTTACACCATAGCGGCCGAGCGTCTTGTCCCAGCCGTACTTCACGTTCAGAACATCCAGGGTCGCTTTTTCGAAATCGTCGCCGTAGTAATCGATCCGCCCGTCCATGAACACCTTGGTGCGCGGGTACAGCCGGTAAATCATGTAATCGCCCCACTGATCGAAGGTGAAGACCCGCGCGGCGGGGTCCTGCCGGAGCAACTCGACGGCTTTGGCCGGGTAGCGCTCGGGATCGAACTCGGGCCTGAATTTCTTCGGCGGATTGGGAGCGTAGACCAGCGCGGCGACCACTAACACGCCCGCCATGCTCGCCAGGTGCCACCGCGGTATCGAATCGGTTTCGTCGGTCTCGCCGGCGACTTCGTTGAACTTGCGCACCAGGTTCCGCAGCCAACCCGCCACGTTCCAGTCCGGCACCAGCCGAAACCATCCCGCCAGAGCCGCGCCCACCGGCACCGCCGCCACGAGCACATAAATCGGAACGTTGCGCGAGGAAAGCAGCGCCCCGTGCGCCCACATCAAAAGCACGATCGGCTCCACGAAGCTGCCCGCCCGGATGTACCAGAACGAAGCCACGCACCCCAGCAGCAGCATGGCCTCGAAGAACGGCGCGATCGGATGGTGGAAGCTCATCGGCAGGTATTCCATGATCACCGACTGCGGATAAGGGTCGCGCAGGAACTGCACCACGTGCATGTGCAGATGATAGGTGTAGGGATTTACCAGGCTGGCCGCAAGGCAGGCAAGGGCGCTCCAAAAATACCGGCCCGCCACCAGCCTGGTGCGGACCCGTTCACCCCCATCGGCCATCAGCAGCATGCGCAGCACTTCCCCGGCGCCGTAGGAGGCGATGAGGACAATTCCTACGAAGAACCCGCCGTGCAGGTTGGTCCAGAGAATCGTGGCGGCCGGAAGGATCGCCAGAATCGGCAATCCGGCAAACCGCGTCCTGCCGGAGCGAACTTCTTCCAGGGCGCCGCAAAAGAACACCAGAAAAAGGAGCGTGAACAGGTGCGGCCTGGCCAGCCAGTGAATGGCAGAGCCGGCAATCGCCAAAACCGTCACCCCAATAGCGATCACCGCGTTCGAGTGGCGGCGCACCAGCCGGAAAAGCAGCGTGAAGGTCAACGAAAGCAGAATGACCGAAAACAACGCCAGCGCGGCCAGGCCGCCGTGGTGGTAAAGCCAGGCGAACAGCACGTCTGCCAGCCACTCCCACGCGTACCAGGTGTCGCCAGGCTTGGAAAAGGAAAAGATGTCGCGCGCCGGGACCGCGTGGTGCGCCAGGATCCACTCCCCGGTCCGGATGTGCCAGCCGGTATCGCAGTCACCCAACAGCGTCTGCAATCCGCCCATCCGGGCGAACAGAAAAACGATGGGCGTGAGAAAGGCGAAATCCGTCAGGGACGGCAGCAGCCGGACGCCGAGTTGGGATCGCCTCGCTTCCATCTCTCTATCACGCCATCCACGAGTTGGCTACCGGTTGCATGGCCTCGAAAGCACGTATCCGGTCGTGGAACGACCGGAAATCCATGTAGTTTACGCGCAGCGCAATGCGCGGGAAATCTTCGCCGGAATTGACCACGCGGATTACCGAGCCCTGACAATGAATACATTTCTGGCCGAAACCGTGGTTCGCGGGTAATTCTATTTCCACGGTGATGATTTGCCCGAGCGACGGCAGTGGAAGCCCCGGATCGACGCCGCGCCAGGCGATCAGAACACCGCTACGGCTGATATTTTCCGTATACATAGCGCTCTGCGCCCACAATGCCGGAGAGGTCACGTGACAGCGGAGCTTGATATCGATCCGCGGACTCTCACGCCTATTTATGTTTTTCATTTCCGTAGGCTTCGACATCCGCGACTTTAGCGCTCCGCGAATGTCACCATCAATATCGTAAATGGGCTATATACCTCTGCTTGCCAAGGTTATCAGCAGCCAAGGACGTCATGTCAGCACCCGGGAGCCATCATTCTCCAGCCTTTTCCGACCCTCCGGCATCTATTCCAAAAGTCGCTTACGGATTTATCCTGGACTGGTTAATAGCCGTATATTATCGGCTATTTCCGTTGCGTACTAGGGCCCGCGGCAGCCGCGAACGCCTCCGGCAACAGATTGATAAATGGCTACTTATCTGATGGATAGACTTGGTTATCTGCCTCTGAATAGCTGCCGATATCCGGAAATTCAATGATAATTTTCGGTATTTTGTTCGAAAATGTTATTGACAACCGAAGTAAATACGGCGACAATTTTTGAGAAAAGCGAGATTTGAAGATTGCGACAAACAGGTCTTAATTCGGCCCGGTCCGACGGAACTCGGTCGCAGGCAGAACGCTTTTTGGAAAGTGGAGAATATGACGCGAATTCTTCTATACAGTGATGAACCCATTCTGGCTAAAGGTCTCGAATCCGTGCTCCGGCAGGTGGAAGGTTTCGAGCTCATGCCCACTTGCATTACGCTGGCCGGACTCATGGAACAGATTGGCCAGGGAGCCCCCGACCTGGTTCTGATGGACCTGACCCCGGAAATCACGTTCGCCGTGCTGAGTGAGATGAAGCACGCCATGGCAAACTCCAAAATTGTGCTGTGGGTGAATACGATTTCCACTGAGCTCGCATTCCAGGCGATGGGTCTCGGTGTCCGCGGCATCCTGCGCAAGACCCTTCCTACCGAGCTTCAGGTGAAATGCCTGCAAAAAGTGCAGGCCGGTGAACTCTGGTTCGAAAAGGCCCTTACGGACAGCTTTCTGTGCGCCCGGCGGGTGGCCCTCACCCAGCGCGAAGGACAGCTCGTCAGCCTCCTTTCCCAGGGTCTGAAGAACAAGGAAATCGCCACCACCCTGATGATCTCCGAAGGCACCGTGAAGGTCTACTTGAGCCGGCTGTTCCAGAAGGTCGGCGTCAAGGACCGCTTCGAGCTGGCGCTTTTCGGGCTCAAGAACCTGACAACGGGTCAGCTCCCGGTCGGCGAGAAGGGACACCGCGCAGGCGCGACCGCCATGCCGGGCCTTCGATCGCTGGTGCTGGAACGTCCCTCCGAGCAGCGTGCCCAGGAACCCACCCGGTTCGGTAGCCCGCTGCGCCCGGTAGTGAATCGATATTAGTAGAAGTAGCGCGGACCGTCGTTGGTTGCGGTCCGCGCGTTACTGCGGTCAGGCCTGCGCGCGGACGGTAAAAACCGATCGTCCGCGCCACTCTCCCCTTCCCTCGTTCCTGCAAGCGCTATCCTGATCACTGATGCGAATTGTGGTGCTGGTCGGGCTGCCCGGGTCCGGCAAGTCGACGTACGTGGAGCAAAACGGCGGCTGCGGGCTGTCCAGCGACGCCATCCGAAAACTCCTGGCCGACGACGAGACCGATCAGAGCATCCACGCCCGCGTGTTCGAAACCCTGCGCTACCTGCTGGAACAGCGCCTCGCAATCGGCCGCCCGCTGACCTATATCGATGCTACGAATCTCACCCCGGAGGAGCGCCAGCCCTACCTCGAGATCGCGCGGGCCAGGGGCTGCCAGGCGGACGCGGTCTTTTTCGATCTTCCCATCGAGGCCTGCCGCGAGAGGAACGCGCGCCGCCATCGCGTGGTGCCGGAAGTGGCGCTCCTCAAAATGGCGGCAAAACTGGTGGCGCCCACGGTCGCCGAAGGGTTCGCCGATGTTTTGGTTTTTTATCGCTAAACATGGGGATGGACGCGGGCGAAGCGGCATGTCACAATGTGAGGCATGCAGCAGACCGTCGTTGTCATAGCAAGCGGGGATCTGCGCCTGAGCGCCAACCGGATGTGCTGGCCCGCCCAGGCTCAGGCCGAAGAGTCCGTGATGAGCGCCATCCGCCGGGAAGGCCGTGACGTGCGCCGCGGACATGCCTGCGACCCGGAGAAAGGTCACGGGTTTATCGATAGTCAGAGGCGGGGGATGGAAGTCTTCCGGTCCCTGCCGCCCGAAGCCCCGCTGGTGGTGGTCGAGGCAGTCTGGCAGTACACTCATCACGTTCTCCACGGACTCTACACCCATAAGGGACCGATTCTCACCGTCGCGAACTGGAGCGGCCAATGGCCCGGGCTGGTAGGGATGCTGAACCTGAATGCGTCGTTGACCAAGGCCGGGGTCGCCTACAGCACCCTCTGGAGCGAGCAGTTCACCGACGACTTCTTCCTGAGCGGCCTGCGCAGGTGGCTCGCCGGCGAAATGGTCCGGCACGATCTCAGCCACGTTCACCCTCTCTCCGATTTTCAGATTCCGGAGAATGCGTCGGAACTGGGCGCCTCGCTGGCGCTCGAATTGCGCCGCGGCAAGGCCATCATGGGCATCTTCGACGAAGGATGCATGGGCATGTACAACGCCATCATTCCCGATGAACTTCTGCACCCGACCGGAGTGTTCAAAGAGCGCCTCAGCCAGTCCGCGCTGTTCGCCGAGATGCAGCAGGTGAGCGAGGAAGAGGCGACCGCGGTGCGCCGCTGGCTGGACGGCAAAGGAATGAAGTTCGTCACCGGGCCCGATCCGGCGACCGACCTGACCGAGGACCAGATCCTTGGCCAGTGCAAGATGTACATGGCCGCGCTCAGGATCGCGGACGATTTCGGCTGCGACGCGATCGGCATCCAGTATCAGCAGGGTTTGAAAGACCTCGCGCCGGCATCGGATCTGGCCGAAGGGCTGCTCAATAACGTGGATCGGCCGCCGGTCGCGGCTCGCGGGAACGGACGCGTGCTGTACGACGGATGCGCGCTGCCGCACTTCAACGAAGTCGACGAATGCGCCGGGCTGGACGCGCTGGTCACCAATCGCATCTGGAAGGCACTGGGGTACGACCCGGAAACCACGCTCCACGACGTCCGCTACGGGGAGAATTATCAGTTGGACGGCAAGCCCGAATTCGTCTGGGTCTTCGAGATCTCCGGCGCGGTGCCGCCGGCACATCTCACGGACGGCTATCGGGGCGCGGTGAGCGAGCGGCAGCCTCCCATGTACTTCCGCCTCGGCGGCGGCAGCCTCAAAGGGGTCAGCAAACCGGGCGAAATCGTCTGGAGCCGCGTGTTCGTCGACGGCGGGAAGTTGAAGGCCGATATCGGCCGGGCACGCGCGGTGGAATTGCCCCCCGCTGAGACGGAGCGCCGGTGGCGCATCACGACGCCCCAGTGGCCCATCATGCACGCCGTGCTCTATGGCATTACGCGCGACCAATTGATGGCGCGGCACAAGTCCAATCACATTCAGGTGGCATATGCTCCCGACGCCGCCGGCGCCAACCTGGCGCTGGCGGCAAAAGCCGCGATGTTTCGTGAGATGGGATTGGAAGTCTCGGTCTGCGGCACGAACCACGGACTGTAGGCGCGCCGTCTCTCTATAGAAGAAACTCGACCACCTTGGGCGCCATGTACTCCAGCGCGTTGAGCAGGTCGTGTCCCGAATCCAGAATCTCCAGCCGCACATTAGAGTGCGCCGCCGTGAACTCCTCGCTGTAGCGCGCGGGAACGGCATCGTCGTTCGCGCCATGAAAAATGAGCGCGGGCTGATGGAAGTCCGGATCGTCTTCGTATCGCTCCGCATCCTCCAGCAGGGAATAGGCCAGCGCTCGATGCCGGTTCTCCCCGTAGTGGTATACCTCGACCGTGCCCGTGCGCCTCCAATCCTCGATCGCCTCCGCGCCCAGGCGTTCCGCCCATCGGCGCGCGAAGCCGAACGCGGGAGCGAGCAGAACCAGCCGGACGGCCTCCGGGTGCCGTGCGGCATAAAGGGCCGCAAGGTATCCTCCCATGCTGGAGCCGATCAGCGATACCGCTTCGCCTCGGGCCGCCCGCTCGATCACGCCAAGTTGCCCGCTGATTGTGAGGTGCTCGAAATCGCCTTGGTCGAGTTCTGGAGTCGCGACGATTGCCCCGGCAGTTTCCAGGCGCTGGCGAAAAAATCGCGCCTTGCTGGAGCTCGGCCCGGAAGCGAATCCGTGCAGATACAAGATGCGGCTCATTTCTTGGCGGGCGGTGCGGGTGGTGCGGGAGCGCCCGCAGCGTCGGGCAGTTCCGTAAACTTGATCTCCGCGTCTGCCGAGAACAGCTTGAACGGCTCGTAGCGGTAATGGTTCTCCGTGACAAGCTGCCCGTCGACCACGTGGCGGAAGACCACCGAGACCGGCGTCAAAAAGCCGTGCGCCGACTGGACATAGTCGATCGTCGCGTCGTCCCGGATTTTGTCGTGTTCGGTCCACGCCTGGATCCGGAGCGGGAGGCCGTCGGACTTGCGGACCATCAGCGTACCTTGCAGAATGCGGCGCGCCGCCTGGTTCCCGCGGAATTCCAGTTGGCCCGCGCTGGCATCGCGTTGCTTCCAGGCGATGACCCAGGCGTCGTCGGTGCCCACTTGCGCTTCCCCGGCAAGCGCGGCGTCGAGGTTCTCCTGAAGACGCTTGCTGAAGGCGAGCAGGATCATGCCGTAGTCGGTCGCCAGGTCCACGAGGCCGTTCTTGGCGAAGTCTTCCAGCATGCGCTTGCGCAGCCGGTCGTCGGGCGAAGTGATTCCCAGCGAGAGGGTGTGGCGGGCGCGCTCCTCGCTCTGCACCTTTCGTCCGTCCACCGAAATGACCTGCCGGAACTCGACCAGGTTGTTGGAGGCCGATTCTTTCAGCGTTCCCACGCTGTATTCGGAAACGATTTCGCGGACCACGAGGCGCGGCTTGAGGGGCTCCGTGGCCCCCTTGCCGATGCGCGGCCGGAAGCGCGAGGGAGGCATGAGGGCACGTTGTTCCAGCGTCTCCACGGTGAGCGCCTTTGGCGCGTTCTGCCGCAGGATCTCGGCTTCTTCAGCAACGCGGGAAAGCAATTCGGGCAAATTCGGCTGCTCGGAAGGAACGATTGCCAGTGCCAGCAGGGCCAGCCACCACATGAACCTCATTTTAATCCGCTTTGAAAATCTTCCACCGGTTTTTAAGGCTTTTATTTTCTGGGTATTAGCAGTTTCGGATGTGAGGCGCCGAAAATCCCCTGCCAAAAGGCTTGCATCGCGGATGAGGCTCTGGTATTCTGAACGAGTCGCCAAAATTGGGATCGCAGGTTACGTACGCCCGCTAGGTGCGGGATGCGTGCAGGCGACGGGTTGCCGGATCCCTGGTAAGGAATGGTAACAAAACTCCCCGCGGGCCACCGCTCGGAGCGGAATACGGCCTTCCTGTTTGGTTCTTTTTAGTTCTCATCAATATTATCCGGATGGCGGGCGTCTCTAGGGACGTCGCGGCTCGGGCAAGTTTCGAGGCCTGCCGGAGTCTGCGGCATTGCGATGTCGCGGGCGAAGGCGCAGATCATTGACAATCTGGTTGGATGCAGTAAGAAACACTTCGTCAGAACTCTGAGAAAAAGCGGGAGCGAAAACTCACAAACTCAAACGAGAGTTTGATCCCGGCTCAGAATCAACGCTG
>DATJYW010000049.1:0-2182 GCA_035499435.1 Candidatus Acidiferrales bacterium
AATCGCCAAAGCAGATCTGGGTCTGGATGAAAGGGACTGCCGTCGTACAGGACGGCCGCCGCCCCTGTCAGCAAGGCGGACAACAGGATATTCCACATCATCCATCCTGTTGTACTGTAGAAAAACATCACTGCGCCAGGCTTCAGATTGATGTGGAAATGCATAATCTTGAGATGTTCGACCAAGACACCGATGTGACTGTGTACAATCGGCTTGGGCAGTCCGGTGGTGCCGGAGGAGAACACGATCCAAAGCGGATGGTCGAACGGCACGCGCTCGTAATGGAAATCCTCGCGCCTGACGTTGGGATGATCGAGCAGTCGCGACCACGGTACGACGCCCGGCAAGTCCGGGGCTGGCGCCTGCGGTTGGACAAAGGGCAACCAGACGACGTGTTCCAGTGACGGCAACTCGGATGCGATTTGCCTCACTTCGGCTTCGCGCCGGAATTCTCTGCCGGCGAAACGGTAACCATCGGCGGCGAACAGCACCTTGGGCGCGATCTGCGAAAAGCGATCGATCACCGTCTTCACGCCGAATTCCGGCGCCGCCGATGACCAAACCGCGCCGATCCCCGTCGTCGCCATCATCGCAATTGTGGTCTCGGGAACGTTCGGCATGTACGACACCACCCGATCGCCGGGCATCACTCCCATTGCGCGAAGTTGCGTGGCGACAATGCGAACCTGGCGGCCCAAGTCTTGCCAAGTCATCGTCGTCAAGGGGCGATGTTCCGAGCAATGATAAAGCGCGACTTCGTCAGCGCGGGCGTTACCCTCGTGCCGGAGCAAGTGTTCCGCGTGATTGACACGGCTCCCCTCAAACCACCGCGCTCCCGGCATCACCGTGCTATTGAGAACGCGGTGGTACCGCGCGTCGGACAGAATGGAGAAATAGTCCCAGATCGAGCTCCAAAACCCCTCGAGATCCCGGACAGACCATTGCCGAAGTTCTTCGTAAGCCGAAAATGACCGACCGCGCTCCGCATTTAACCACCGCATAAAGGCCGCCATGTTGGACTGCTCGGCAAAATCCGGCCTCGGCGTCCAAAGCAGCTCGCCTTCCCGAACGGCGTGGGATCCTGCCTTCATGAAAGCTCTCCTGCTGCTCTGATCATGGACCTCTGCGCACGCGGCTGGGTAAGGCGCGCTGGCTTTGACCCAGTCCTACAGTCCGGGAGCGCAGGCCGGACCCTCCTTCATTTGCGGCCTTCGCGGCCCGACCGTTTCAGGAAAGACTGGCCAGCCGTTCAAGCACCCGCTCCGGGATTGCATTTTCCGGAATCTCCGCGAAGAGGAAATCGATGTCGCGAATCGCCGGGCGCTCGGCGCCATTCCAGAACGCGTCGCCGAGAGCGATTCCGTGCGGCAGCCCGTCGAGCACCGTATCCGCAGCGACCACGAACGCCAGACCGGCCGGGGCAGCGCCGGAAAGCCCAGTGGCGCCGGGAAGTTGCAAGCCGACGTCCCACTGGTAATGGGCAGCGACATTGTAGACCGCCTGATAGGCCAGGAAGTCCTCAGCTTTGTCGAGTTGGTCCTCAGAGGCCTCCTGTAGCAACACCGCGTCCAACCCGACCTCGCCGAAGGCGCGCAGAAAGTCGGCTACATAAACCGATGCGGAATCGGCTTCGTCCTCGCCGACCTCAATGGCTTCGCCATGTCCCTGCCGATAGGCCAGCGCGAGCCAGGCGCGCGGCGACGGCAAGGTGAGCGCAAACAAGCCGCTGAGGGCGGCGCGCATGCCGCTCGCCATTTCAACCAAGTGCTCCCGCAGCCTTTCATCCGCCAGCAGGGTCTTGAGCGGATATACGCTGCGGGTTTTCGCGCCCATGGCTTTGCGCAGGTCCGGGTGCGAGTCCAGCCAGGCTGCCGCGACGGGCGCGACCGGCAGGGAAGCGACGCTGCTTTTCAGCAATCCCTGCGCCTTGCGCTGCCACGCGACGAAGGCGGCCACGTCATGCCACGGCGGAGCGCCGCCAGCGAGCAGACGGCCGGCGTATTTATGGCTATCCAGCCAAATCACCGAATTGTCCCCGGGACGTATCAGCAGTTCGAGGAATGCGCTCATTGCCGATGCTCCGTACCCGTCTCGGACGGTCAGGCCGCCGCAGGAGCGGCGGTCGACGCCTCGACCCTGGCTTGCAGCGCGTTCACTTCCGCCTCGAGTTCCGCGATGCGAA
>DATJYW010000050.1:0-8509 GCA_035499435.1 Candidatus Acidiferrales bacterium
TACAGCCGCGTTGTGGACATTTCCCACGGGCCGGAATGGGCGCAGTGGTTTGTGGATGGCCGCCTCAATATTGCCCACAACTGCGTGGACCGCTGGGCCGGTACCGATAGAATCGCCTGCATCTGGGAATCGGAATCCGGCGCCACTCGCACGGTTACCTTCCGCGAGTTGCAGGCCGAATCGAACCGCGTGGCCAATGGCCTCCGCGGGCTGGGCCTCGAAGCAGGCGACCGCGTGGCACTATGCCTGTCGATGATCCCGGAGATTCTCCCGGTGCTCTACGGTTGCTTCAAGGCGGGACTGACGGTGGTGCCCATCTTCGCGGGTTTCGGTCCGGGGGCCATCGAGACCCGCCTGCGCGATTCCGGCGCCAAAGTCCTCTTCACCGCCGATCACCTGGAACGTCGCGGCAAGCGTTTGCCACTCGCGGAGAAGATGCCGCCCGTCGGTGGAGAGATGCTGATCGTGAACGGGCCTCTGTTTCCCGGCCAGTCTCCGGAGTTCGACACCCTCTCGCTCGCGTCCGAGCACCGCGCGTTCATCCTGTACACCTCGGGCACCACAGGCAAGCCCAAGGGCGCCGTACACACCCACGCCGGATGTCTCGCCCAGATGGGAAAGGAAATCTGGCTGGCGTTCGACCACCACGACACAGACCACTTCTTCTGGCTCTCCGATATCGGCTGGATGATGGGTCCCTGGACTATCATCGGCAACCATCTTTTTGGCGGGACCATTTTCCTGTACGACGGCGCGCCCGACTACCCGACGCCCGCGCGGCTGTGGGAAATGATCGAGCGCCACCGGATCACCACCTTCGGCGTGTCGCCGACGGCGATCCGCGTACTGAGCAAGTCCGCTGCGGAGCTGCCGCCAATGGAATCGCTGCGCCTGCTGGGCTCGACCGGCGAGCCGTGGGACGAGGCTAGTTGGCTCTGGTTCTTCGAGCGCGTCGGCCGGTGCCGGTGCCCGATCATCAATATCTCCGGCGGCACCGAGATCGTGGGCAGCTTCCTGTTTCCCCTGCCCATCCAGCCGCTCAAGCCCTGCTCGCTGGGCGGACCGGCTCCCGGGATGGCGACCGAGGTGGTGGACGAGACGGGCGCACCCGTTCGCAGCCGCACCGGGTACCTGGTCTGCACCAAGCCTGCGCCCTCGATGACCCGCGGAATTTGGAACGATCCCAAGCGGTACATCGACACGTATTGGTCGCGCTTCCCCGGCATGTGGTATCACGGCGACTGGGCCAGCGTGGATGAGGACGGCCACTGGTTCCTGCACGGACGCGCCGACGAATCGATGAACGTCGCGGGGCGCAAGGTGGGACCGGCTGAGGTGGAGGAAGCGATCCTGCATCACCCGGGCGTCGCGGAATCCGCCGTGATCGGCGTGCCGGACGAGATCAAGGGGGAGGCGATCGTGGGTTACGCGGTTGCCAAGGCTGGAGTGGTGCTGGATCCTGCGGCGGTCGCCGCCACGGTCGCCGAGTTCCTGGGCCCCCCTTTTCGGCCCCGGGAAATCGTGGTGGTGGCGGAGCTGCCGAAGACACAGAGCGGCAAGATCGTGCGACGTCTGTTGCGGCAAAAGTATCTGGGGGAAGCGCTGGGGGATCTTTCGACGGTAGCGAATCCGTGGTCGCTGTAGCGCGCGATGTTAGGCGTGCTTGTACTTCTTGGCTTTGCGGGGCTTGATTTTGGCGGCCTGGGACTGCTTCGCGCGCTGCTTGTTGAGCTGCTTGCCGCGCTTCATGTTGCGCCTGACGGTCCGATCCGCCGCTTGGATCGTGCTGACCGCGCCCACGCCGAGCGCCAGGGCCAGAGCCAGTGCAACTGAACGAAAACGCATATCGATCTTATTATCGCGTATTCATCCGGAACCACAAGTACATCTTTAGGAAACAAAAGGCGGTTGCCAGGATGCACAGCCAGCCCGCGGCGCGCCAGATCTGCTCGCGGAGCGAGCGCTGCGGCCCCGGTGTCCCGGCGAGATACGCCACGCCGAACCCCCCGGCAAGCCCGCCGATGTGGGCGGCGTTATCGGTGAACTGCGTCAACAGCCCGAATAGCAGGACATAAACCGCCCACCGGATGTACATGCTGCGGATCGCCGCGCCCATTCCCGTGCGGCTGTGCGTGCCGAACGCGATCATGGCGCCGATCAGCCCGCAGATTCCGGCCGACGCGCCCACCGATATGGCCGGACTCCACCAGGCGCTGGCGTAGAACCCGACTACCGTGCCCACGAAGTAGACCACGAGCATGCGGCTGGCGCCATAGAATTCCTCGACCTGGGCGCCCAGATCGAACAGCACCCACGAATTCATGAGGATGTGCAGGATGCCGCCGTGCAGAAACCCCGCTGTCACCAGCCGCCACCACTGTCCCGCCGCCAGGTAGGGGTTGAACTTGGCTCCGAAATCGACGAGCGTGCGCGGATCGATATCCAGGAACGCCTTCTCGTTCCCTGCGTTCATACTGAACAACACCGTGGCCATGTAGAGGCCGAAGTTGATCAGCAGAATGATCATGGTGTTGAAGCGGACGTGCGGGATGAATCCGGCGAACATGCCGGCCGAATCGCCGCTCTGCTTCGGCTCCTGGACCTCGTTGCAGTATGGGCAGACGCGGTCCTTGACTGTGATAAATGCCCTGCAGTTGCGGCACATGCGGCGTGGATCCATCACGACCATCATAGCGGGGCGCGCGATCCGCAGTCTGCTACAATCGAAGATCCCGCATGGTGAAGACGGAGCGCGAGCATCGTGAGGACATCTGCCAGATCGGCCGCCTCGTGTTTCAGAAGGGCTGGGTGGCGGCCAACGACGGCAACATCACCATACGGCTGGACGCCGAGCGGATCCTGGCAACGCCCACCGGCGTGTGCAAAGGAATGATGAGCGGCGAGGACCTGATCATCGTCGACATGAAGGGCAACAAGATCTCCGGCCGCGCCGAGCGTACCAGCGAGATCGCCATGCATCTCACCATTTACGGGATGCGCCCGGATATCAAGGCCGTGGTGCACGCGCATCCCCCCGTGGCTACCGGATATGCCACCGCCGGACGGACCCTGAACCTGGCGCTGCTGCCCGAAGTGGTGATCGGGCTGGGCTGCGTTCCGCTGGCCGATTACGGCCTGCCCGGCACACCCGCGCTGACGGAGGGAATGCTTCCGCTGATTCCGAAATACGATGCACTGATGATGGCGAATCACGGCGCGGTCTGCTATGGGGAGGACGTGTTCAAGGCCTTTTTCCGCATGGAGACTTTGGAACACTTCGCGCGCATCCAGCTGGTGGCCGAGCTGGTCGGCGGGCCCAAGGTGCTGCCGCGGACCGAAGTGGACAAGCTGCTCGACTCGCGCACGCGCTACGGCGTCAAGGCGCGCAACGCCGGCGAGCCCGCCTGTCCCGTGGCCTTGGAGGATCTCGGTGGTTCAACCGGATCGGTGCCCGCACCGCGCAGGGACGAAGAGCATTTTTATGTATCCCGTTCGGAGCTGATCCGCATGGTGGAGGACGCGATCGAGGCGCGCGGGACGGCCTGAGAATTCGAAGTTTTTTGGAGAGCTGACAGATGGGTGAAGCGTTAGGAATGATTGAGACACGCGGCCTGGTGGCCATGATCGAGGCCTCGGACGCGATGGTGAAAGCCGCCAAGGTGACTCTCGTGGGCTGGGAGAAGATCGGTTCCGGCTACGTCACGGCGCTGGTGCGCGGCGACGTGGCAGCCGTCCGCGCGGCCACCGATGCCGGAGCCGCCGCTGCGCGCCGCGTCGGCGAGCTGATCGCAGTGCACGTGATTCCGCGCCCGCATCAGAGCCTGGAAGACGTGCTGCCGATCGGCAAGAGCCAGTCGGCCGGCGCCGGCAAGTAAGTCGGGAGCGCCATGATTCTCGCCCGCGTCGTGGGCACCGTGGTTGCCACACGCAAAGACCCTCGTCTCGAAGGCAAGAAGCTGCTCATCCTGAAGCCGGTCTCGCCGGATGGAAAGGACGAGGCCGGCTACGTGGTGAGCGTGGATACCGTGAGTGCGGGATACCGCGAGCGCGTCATCGCCGTCGCCGGCAGCAGCGCCCGCATGGCCGAAGGCTGCAAGGATACGCCGGTCGACAACGCCATCATCGGCATTGTGGACGAAGTGGCCATGGACTGAGCCATGCAGTTTGGCCGCGTAGTGGGGCGTGTCTGGTCGACCGTGAAGGACTCACGGATGGACGGTCACCGCCTGCTCGTGATCCAGCCGCTGACGCCGGAGCTGAAGAATACCGGCAAACCGCTGATCTGCGGCGATTCCACCGGCGCGGGCGCGGGCGAGTTGATCTATTGGGTGCGGGGCAAGGAAGCCAGCTTTCCGTTTGCCGAGGCACCGCCCTTCGACGCCACGATCGTAGGCATCGTCGATGAAGTGCACCTGGGCGGTCCGGCCCGCGCGGCGCGCCCGGCCGCGGCCCGGAAAAAGCGATAGACCGATGCTGATTGCCCGCGTTGTAGGAGAGCTGGTCGCCACGCAGAAGCACCCCAGCCACGAGGGCCGCAAGATTCTGCTGGTTCAGCCGCTGAACCTGGACGGCACGGATCGCGGAGATGCCGTGGTGGCGCTGGATGCCGTGGATGCAGGCGTAGGCGACAAGGTTCTGCTGGCCACGGAGGGCTTCTCCGCCATGACCGCCGTAGGCCGCCCCAATTCACCCATCGACATGGCTGTAATCGGATTTATCGACCATATCGAGCTGATCGACGGCGTCAGCTAGTACCGCAGCCTGAGCGCGGCGACCTGCGGCCGCCAGAATTCACCAGTTGATGTGCCGGTGGCGTGACTTGTCCACGATCTCCAGCTGATTGAGCGGGTCAACCGTTCGGGTCCGGCGCAGAACCACGGCACACACAATCACGCCGAGCCCGAGCTTGGCCAGTTCCATCCCTATATACGCGCTGTGCAACATCCAGAACTTGGCGCGCTCTGTGGGCACGCTCTCGGGGGGCAGGTAGGCCAGGCTTCCGCCGAGCACTCCCAAGGCGGGCGACATGGCGATTCGCTGGACCGCCGCCAGCACGACCATCAGCAGGGCCAACAGGAGGGTGAACTTACCTTCCATCGTGCCAAATAACAGGTAGCAGAAAAAGAAGACGCCGACGAGGATTTGCAGGCTCTCCCAGGATTGGAACAGCCAGCGGTTCATCTCCACCGCTTCATGGCGCAGTACCGCACGAGTTACCGCCGGTCCCAGCGGCTTGGTTTGCATGGCGAATCCCGGATTGGATTGGTTCATGACGCTCTCGACGGTCTGGAAGCTCCGCGCTCCGAACCAGGCCATAATGAGCCCGCCCCCCAACCACACTCCGAGGATCAGGCAGATGATGCGACGGTAGTGCATGAACAAGTGATTGTAGCCCGAATAGCAGGGCCCCGCCCGTGGGGCGGACGGTGGCTGTTCGCCGTCGGGCCGGCGCGCGCAACCGCACCAGGATTCAACCTTTCGCCACCGGACCCGACAGCTTGTCCATGATCTCGGTGAGCGCCTTCGCCGTCTCCCGGTCGAACTGACTGTGTCCGGCCGTGGTCACAACGTAAGTCACCTTCGTTTTGTCCTTGAGCGCGGCATACAGATCGTCAGCCTGGAATCGCGGACACACCTGATCGAACTGTCCCTGCACGATGTATACCGGGATCTTCGCCTTGGCGATCACCCCCGCGTTCTCCAGCAGGTAGTTATTATCGCGATCGGTGCCGCCCAGGAACGCGCCGTTCATGAAATAGTGGTTCTCGATCCTGGCAAATGCCAGCGCAAACTCGGGCTCGGCGTAGCTGCTCAAGTCCTTTTCGGGCGCCAGGTAGCTGGTGCTACCCTCGAAGACGGACCATGCTGTAGCCGCCTCCTGCAATCTCGGGTGCTTCGAGTCTTCGAAGATTTCAGCGTAAGCTTTCACCATGTCGCCGCGTTTTGCAGGTTCGATCACCTCTACGAAGGTCTTCCACGCTTCCGGAAAGAAGAGATAGGTTCCTGGAACACTGGTGTCGCCCGTTTGCGGATCCCAGACCCGGGCATTGCCCTGGTAAAAATAGTCCAGGTCCTTCCTGCGGCATAGAAAGATGCCGCGCAGAATCAGGGTCTTGACGCTATCCGGATGCCTGATCGCATACGCCAGCGATAGCGTGCTGCCCCAACTGCCGCCGAAGACGTGCATGGGCCCCTTCACGCCGAGATGCGCGCGCAGCGCTTCGATGTCCGCGATCAAGTGGTCGGTGGTGTTGTCTACGAGGGCGGCGCTGGCGGTCTGCGGGTCCGGGCTTGCCACGGTGGGCCTGCTCTTTCCGCAGCCGCGCTGATCGAACAGGATGATCCGGTAGCGCCGCGGATTGAAGAACCGGGCCTGCTTCGGACTCGTGGCGCCGCCTGGCCCGCCGTGCAGGAACATCACCGGCTCACCCAGAGGATTTCCGTATTCGTGCCAGTAGATTTCGTGGCCGCTCCCTACGGGAAGCCACCCCCATCCCACCATTTCATCGGGCTCGGGATATTTCCAATCGCTCTCTTCCGCAACGCTCGCAGTATAGGACATACCTGTATTGTGCCCTACTCCCCGTGAGGCGGACCATCATTTCGCAAGGTCCGCCCCTTGCCCGCAACGCGACTTTTCCTGATCCGCCCCTAAAGATTTTCCCGTCTCAGCCGATCTCCGCACAGAACGAGGTGGTATGCCAGCAATGGAAACGAAAAATTTTGGAAAGATCTCTTTCGAGCCGGAATCCGAACTCGAATTCCCGCAAGGGCTGCCCGGCTTTGAGAGCCGCAAGCGATTTGTCGCGGTCCGGTTCGTCGAGAGCGATCCGCTGCTTTACCTGCAGAGCTTGGAAGACCCGGGCCTTTGCTTCATCACGATGCCGATCCTGGTCGCCGATCCGCAGTATCGCTTGAAAGTGGCCGGGGAGGATCTGCAGCAGTTGGGGCTGCCTTCCAGCCGCCAGCCGAAGATCGGGCAGGACGTTATGGCCCTGACCGTGGTCTCGCTCCACGAATCCGGTCCCACGGCAAATCTTCTGGCGCCCGTTCTGGTCAACCTGCGCAACCGCAAAGCCGTGCAGGCCGTGGTACAGGAGCCCGGCTATTCGCACCAGCACGCCATCCTGGCCGAAGAGACAGAAACCCCGCAGGCCCTCGCCCAAGAGGCGCCAACATGCTCGTGATGTCCCGGAGGCAGGGCGAGACCATTCTTATCGGCGACGAGATCGAGATCTCGATTACACACATAGGGCGCTCCCGCGTGAAGGTAGGCATTCGCGCTCCACGGCAGTTGCAGGTGATCGCCCGCGAAATGAAACTGGTCCGCGAAGAGAATCTGGCCGCTGCCGCCGGTTCCGACGCGCCGGCGCTTTCCGGCCTGATCGCGCGCCTCAACCCAAGAACCGCTAACCCGCCGCGGCGCTGAGCACGCGGCCGATCCCACACAGGATGTCAGCAACGAGGAAGAAAGGATTTCGGCAATGCCGTTTTCGATTCAAACCAACGTCAACTCTCTCATCGCGCAGGAAAATCTGCGCGTCAACAGCGATTTCCAAAACCAGACCATCCAGCGTCTGACCAGCGGCTACCGCATCAACTCGTCCGGCGACGACGCGGCCGGCCTGGCCATCGCCAACAAGTTCCGCAGCGATACGGCGGAGCTGACCCAGGGCGTGCGCAACGCCAACGACGGAGTGGCCCAGCTCCAAATCATGGACGGCGGCATGAACAACATCGGCAAGATGCTCGACCGGCTCAAAACGCTGGCCACGCAATCCGCCTCGGCAACCTTCACCGGGGACCGCAGCGTGCTGAACAGCGAATACCAGAGTTTGATTTCGGAGATCGACCGCCAGGCGCAGAGCATCGGCCTTTCGACCGGCGGGCACTTCGCCGCCAAAATGGGCGTTTACATCGGTGGCGGCACCACGACCGCCGGAACCGCGGACACGGCCAACGGTACCGTCGATCTGGACTTGAGCAACTCGGTAGTCGACACCAAAGCACTCGGCCTTAGAACCGCGGATTTCGAGGTGGATTCGGCCACGGGAGTCGATATCGGCCCGGGATCTGCCACCAGTGTGAGTGCGATCGAGACCGCCAACGCCACCACCGATGCCGGGCTGGCCAGCTTCATCCTGTCAGGCCCAGGCTTCGCCGGCACCCAACTGGACGTAAACATCGCCGGCATGACCAGGCCGCAGTCGGTGGCCGACGCCATCAACAGCGCCATCGGCGCCGCCGCCAACTCGGACGCCAACTTCCAGATGGCAGGCATCTCGGCTTCCGTCAAAACCAACTCCGACGGCACCCAGCAGCTCGTCTTCTCCTCCGCCGGCAGCGCCTTCCAAGTGCAGGCAGGGACCGCCACCGCCAACGCCCTCCTCGGCAACTTCAAGGCCGGCTCTACCACCCCAGGCACGGGCGCCGATGTCGCCGCCTCCTATACCGGCGGCAGCATGACCACCGCCTCCGCCGCCGAGACCGTCAAACTCCAGGTCACCCT
>DATJYW010000051.1:0-15264 GCA_035499435.1 Candidatus Acidiferrales bacterium
CCGGACTTGATGCTGATGTTGGTGACACCGCCCTGCGTCTGCCCGAACTGGGCGTCGAACGTGGCCGTCTGCACTTTGAACTCCTGCACGATATCGGTGGGCGGCACGTAGGAGGCGGTCACCTGCATCGGGTTCGCACGCGAAGTAGTAGGCGCGCCGTCAATGGTGATGTCGTTGAGCAGGCCGCTGGTCCCGCCCATGGAAAAGTTGACGATGTGGGTAGGCTCGAACGGGCGGTCCAGGCGGACGCTGCCGTTGTAGGTCACACCGGCCGTCAACCCGATGAGCAGGAACGGGTTGCCGTAGGACAAGGGCAGGTCGGAGACACGCTTGGAATCGATCACGGTTCCCATCGACGCGCTTTCCGCATTCAGCACCGGCACTTCGGAGACGACCGTCACCTGCTGCTCGGATGCGCCGATCTCCAGCGCTATATTGATGTCGAGGCGGTCGGCGACCCGAACCTCCACGTCATTGCGGACGGCTTTCTTGAAACCGCGGGACGTGACCTCGATCTGGTACAGGCCCGGCGGCAGCAACGGCACCCGATAAATGCCGTCGGCGTTGGTGGTCGCCGTGGAGCGGGCTCCGGTGGCTGGATTGCTCACGACAACTGTGGCATCTGGTACAACGGCGCCGGATGGGTCCGTGACCCGGCCGACAATCGATCCGCGCGTATCCTGGGACCAGCATACGGAGCCGGCCAACAGCATCAGCGCGAGAGTATACAGAAAGAATCGACTTCTCATTGTTTCTCACCCCCGCATCACGTGGCGTGATGCTCAATCTCCCGTAGATTTGTGTCGCCGATTTCCGGCGGCAAAAGCGGGCGTTCGATTACACAGCCGAAACCCGCGCTACCAGATGATACACCGCGGTCTGAAACATCGTGACTCCCCAAGGGATAACTTCTAGCGGAAGCATGGTGATCAACCCGGCTGGTAACGGTGTTAGCATCTGTATTAGCAATGGGTGAGATAGGGGCTGGCGCGATCCGGGAAGAGATCGACCGGCTGATTCAGAGTAAGACCTTCCAAACTTCGGAAGCCCACCGGCGGCTTCTCCAATATTTGGCAGAAAGAACGCTGGCGGGCGATGCCGACCGGCTAAAGGAATACACTGTAGGCCTAGAGGCATTCGGTAAACCCCCGAGCTACGACCCGAAGCATGACTCTATCGTGCGACTCCAGGTGGGTCGGCTCCGCCAGAAACTGGCCGTCTATTATCAGAGCGAGGCCAATGGCGACCCGGTCCGGGTGAGCCTTCCCAAAGGCGCTTTCAAGCTGGTATTCGAACCCCATCACCCGCCAGGCGAAGAAGACTCGGCGGGGAGATCGCGCCGGCGCACAAATATTTTAAGCGTGGCACTGGCGTTCGCCGCGCTCTGGGCCGTGGCGGCCAGCGTCATGCTCGTGCGCGCTTACCGTGAGGCACAGCCGGTGGCGGAGAGCTGGTCGCCCGAGTTGGAGACGTTGTGGCGTCCATACCTGGAGAGCAGGCGTCCGCTGCTGGTGAGCCTGGGAACACCGCTGTTCGTGCGCTTTCCGGACTTCGGGTTCTTTCGCGATCCCAAGGTCAACGAATGGAGCGAGCTGGAAAGATCCGAGAGGTTTCAGGGTGTCCACAAGGCGTTGGGAGACAAGGAGATTCTGCCTTCCTACAACTTTACGGGCGCGGGGGAAGCCAGCGCCGCGTTTTTGCTCGCCCGCCTGCTCGCCACGCGCAAGCACGACTTGCAGTTGACGCGCAGCAGTATCCTCTCCTGGCAGCAAATCGCGGATCAGGACGTGATTTTCCTGGGGCCGCCCAAATTCAACCTGCAATTGCAGGAGGCGGCGATGATCCAGGATATCGTCGTCGAAGCCGGCGGAATTCGCAACCGGAAACCGCGCGGCAGCGAACCGGAATACCTGGAGGATCGCCTGGTGCCCGGAAAGACCAGCGAGGGCGAGACTCACGCACTGATCACGCGCACCGCCGGACCGAGCGGATCCGGCGAGTTCCTCATAATTGCGGGGAACGCGTCTCCGGACACGTTTGCCGCCGCGGAGTGGCTGACACAGCCGCGCCGCGCGCGCGAACTGGTCAACCGCTTGCGCGCCGGCACCGGTCAGGTGCCCCGCCACTTTCAGGTGGTCATCAGAGTGGCGTTCAAGCAGGGAATTCCGGTGCAGAGCTCCTACGTGTTTCACCACGCTCTGTAGGGCGCGGACCACTAAACGTTGAGCGCGGCCACTCCAGGAAGCGTGATGCCCGCCAGAAACTCGAGCGATGCGCCTCCGCCCGTGGACACGTGGGTGATCTTATCCGTGACGCCGGCCGCCTTGATCGCCTTTTCGGAATCTCCGCCGCCGACGACGCTGGTTGCGCCGGACCCGGCCACGGCTTTGGCGAGCGCGACCGTTCCCTTGTCGAACGGCGGCTTTTCAAAGATGCCCATCGGACCATTCCAAACCACGGTCTTCGCACCTGCGATCACCTGGCTATAGGCCTCGATTGTTTTGGGTCCGATATCGACCGCGATCTTGCCGTCCGGAATACTCGTGACCGTTTCATTGGGCGCGCCGACCGCAATCTCGTTCACCACTACGTGATCGACCGGCAGCATCAGCTTGCCGCCGAGATTCGCCAGCAGTTTCCTGGCGAGATCGACTTTGTCCTCCTCCACGAGCGACTTGCCGGTCGGGAGGCCTTGCGCGCGCAGAAACGTATACGCCATGGCGCCGCCGATCAACAGCTTGTCGACGATTTTGCCGAGGTTCTCGATGACCTCGATCTTGTCGGACACCTTCGCGCCGCCCAGCACCGCGACACAGGGCCGCGGCGGATTGCTGATCGCCATGCCGAGGTATTTCAACTCCTGCTCCATCAGCAGCCCGGCGGCGGCCTTGGGAACGAACTTGATCATCCCTTCAGTGGAGGCATGCGCACGATGGGCGGAGCCGAACGCGTCATTGATGTAGACATCGCAGAGGGCCGCGAGTTTCTTTGCGAACTCGGGTTCGTTTTTCTCTTCCTCGGGATGGTAGCGGAGATTCTCGAGCAGCAGCACCTCGCCCGGCGCGGGCTTCATGGCTGCGACCTCGGGTCCCACGCAATCGGGCGCCATTTTGACCGGCCGCTTCAGCAACTGCTCCAGGCGGGCGGCGGCGGGTTTCAGACTCATCTCCGGATTCGGCTTGCCTTTGGGACGTCCCAGGTGCGACGCCAGGACCAGTCCGGCACCGTGTTCCAGAGCATATTGAATCGTCGGCAGCGAGGCCTTGATGCGCTTGTCGCTGGTGATTTCCATGACGCCCTGATCATTCTTCTGCAGCGGCACGTTGAAATCCACACGGATGAAGACGACTTTGTTTTTCACATCCAGATCGCGAACGGTGAGAAAAGACATAAAGACCTCAGATAATTTTTGAAATTTGAGGGTAACACGCGGCAGGGACAGGCTGAAGCCTGTCCTACACTGTCAGAGGGCCTGTTCCAGGTCGGCGATGATGTCTTCCGCGGCCTCGATGCCGATGCTCAGCCGTACCAGGTTTTCGCGAATGCCCATGCGCTCGCGGTGCTTCGGCGACAGCTCCCGGTGCGAGCTCATGACCGGGTAGAGGGCCATGCTGTGCACATCGCCCAGCGAAGTGGCGCGCACAATCATCTTCAGGCCGTCCATGAAGCGGAAGACTTCTTCCCTGCCCGCGCCCTTGATTTCGAAGCTGACCATGGCGCCGTAGAGGTTCGCGGGAAACAGGCGCCGGATGGTTTCGGCATCGGGATGACGCGGATCGGCGGTGAAGTATACCCGGTCAACGCGAGGGTGCGCGGCCAGCCGCTGCGCGACTTTGCACGCGTTGGCGCACTGCCGCTCCATGCGCAGGGGAAACGTCTTGATGCCGCGCATGGTCAGGTAGCTCTCGAAGGGCCCGAGCACGGGACCGAGCGTGCGGCCCAACGTGCGCAGCGTCTCCGCGTGCGCCTTGTCGGTGATCACTGCGCCGCCCAGCACGTCGCCGTGGCCCGAGAGATACTTAGTCAGGCTGTGCACGCTGAAGTGCGCGCCCAGCTCGAGGGGCCGCGCGAGCAGTGGTGTGCCGAAGGTGCTGTCGACCACCAGCGCGGCGCCGGCATCGCGCGCGATTTCCGCGATGCGGTCGATCGGCCCCACGCGCAGCAGCGGATTCGAGATGACTTCCATCAGGATGCAGCCCGGCTTTTCCCCGGCGACGGCGGCGCGGACCGCGTCGGGATCGCAGATATCGACAAAATTGACGCTGACCCCCGCGGGCTCGAACACGTTCATGAGCAGGCCGGTGGTCGCTCCGTACATGGCGTTGGCGGCGAGCACGCTGCGGCGGCGGTCGGTGAGCGCGCAGACGATCGCGGTGTGGATCGCAGCCATCCCGCTGGCGCAGGCCAGTGCGGCCGAGCCGCCCTCCAGGGTGCAGAGCAGCTCCTCCAGCGCGCCGGCCGACGGGTTGTCGTACCGTGAGTAGCAGTAGCCCTGCTCTTCGCCGCCGAAGATTCGGTCGAGCTGCTGCATGGAATCGTAGAAGTAGCTGGTGGCGGTGTGAATCGGGGTGGTCACCGGCACGTGCGGGCCGGCCTTCTTGCGGTCGCCGGCGTGGACCGCCTTGGTGTGGATCTGCAAACCTCTTACTTCCTCTTCCAGCGGACTCCGCTCTTGGTGTCTTCCAGGATGATTCCCCGGGCGAGCAGCTCGTCGCGGACCTGGTCCGCCTGAGCGAAATTTCTGGCCTTCTTCGCCGCGGTACGGTCGGCGATGCGAGCCTCGATCTCGGCATCGCTGAGTTCGCCTGCTCTTGCGCCGGGCTTAAGCACGTCGAAGACGCAATCGAACAGGCCGAGGAATTGGAGCGCTCCAGCCGCGTTGCCTGCCAGAAACTGGCCGGCATCCATGGCGCTGTTGGCGTCGCGGATGTACTCAAAAACCGCGGCCAGCGCCTCGGCCGTGTTCAGATCGTCGTTCAGGCTGTCGCGAAACGCCTGCTCGGCCTCGGCGAGACGCGCGGACCCTCCGTCGTTGGTACCTTCGGGGAACTTGTCGGTCTCCAGGCGCAGTTTGAAATTGCGCAGGCGGTCGATGGCGATGGCGGCCGCTTTCAGGCCCTCGAACGTGAAATTGAGCTGCTTGCGGTACGGCACCGAAGCCAGGAGGTAGCGAATGGCTTCCGGAGCGTAGCCTTTGGCGATCACGTCGCGGAGCGTGTAGTAGTTGCCCAGCGACTTCGACATTTTCTGGCCTTCCACCATGAGAAACTCGGCGTGCAGCCAGAAGCGCGCGAACGGCTTTCCGGTGAGCGACTCCGATTGCGCGATCTCATTCTCGTGATGCGGGAAGACGAGATCGATGCCGCCGGCGTGAATGTCCAGGGTTTCACCGAGATACTGGATCGCCATCACGGAGCACTCGATGTGCCAACCGGGCCGGCCTGGTCCGAGCGGTGTTTCCCAGAACGGCTCGTCATCCTTGGGAGCTTTCCAGAGGGCGAAATCGCGCGCGTCAGCCTTCTCGTAGCTGTCCACATCGACGCGCGCGCCGGCGATATTGCCGCTGAAATCGTTGTGCGAGAGCTTGCCGTATCCCGGGAAGGTAGCGATCTTGAAGTAGACCGAGCCGTCGCTGGCATACGTGTGGCCCGTGCGGGAAAGCTTGCCGATCGCCGCCGCCATCTCCTGGATGTGATCGGTCGCGCGGGCGAGCACCTCGGGCCGCTCCAGGCGAAGCGTGCGGCAGTCTTCGAGAAAGGCCTCGGTGTAGATGTTGGTGTAGTCGGCCAGCGGCTTGTGCTGCGTCACCGCGTTGCGAATGATTTTGTCGTCCACGTCCGTGATGTTCATCACGTGGCGGAGCTGAAATCCATTCAGGCGAAGCGACTTGCGCAGCAGGTCGATGAATGTGAAGGAGCGGAAATTGCCGATGTGGGCAAAGTCGTAAACCGTCGGCCCGCAGGTGTACATGCGAACGGTGTTGTCGCGGGCAGGGCTGAAGTCCTCGACCTGCTGAGACAGCGTGTTGTAAAAGCGTAGCGCCATGGATGTCGGGGAATTTTCATCGTAGCATGTGGTATTCTTCCCCGAGGATTGAGGAGGGTTATGCGATTGGTGTGCGTGGCCGCGGCTCTGGCGGGCTTGCTCTCGGGACAGAACCGTCCGCTGGTGGATTTCGAAATGATGACCTGGCGCGAGGTCAGGCAGTCGCTCGAACAGGGCAAGACCACCGCGCTGGTCTACAACGGCGGCACCGAGCAGCGGGGGCCCCAGAACGTGAACGGCGGCCACAGCCTGATGGGTCACGCGACGGTGATTGCGATCGCCGAAAAGCTCGGCAATGCCATCGCTGCGCCCGTGATGCCCTTCTCGGTCAACAACGCGAGTGCCCAGTTGCCGGGCACGATCGGGCTGACCGGACCGCTATTCGCGGCGCTGAATGAGCAGGTCACGGAACAGTTGATCAAGACCGGATTCAAAAACGTGGTCCTGATGGGCGATCACGGCGGCGGGCAGCGCGAACTGGGCGAGGTCGCAAAGAAGCTCGACGAAAAGTACGCGCCGCAGGGCATCCACGTGTTCTTCTGCGACGAGGTCTACCAGAAGGCCAACGACGACTTCGACAAGTGGCTCGCGGCGAACGGATATCCGTCCAGCTCGCACGCCGGCATCCCGGACACGTCCGAGATGCTCTACCTGGGCGGCGACAAGGGATGGGTGCGCAAGGAAGAAATTCCGAACGCGCTGGGCGACCCGGTGCGGCAGCGCGGCACGCCGCCGGACCCGAACGCAAGACGCGTCAACAACGGGATCACCGGTGATGCGCGGCGCTCCACCGTCGAGCTGGGAAAGAAGCTGTTCGATATGAAAGTCGATGCCGCAGTTCGCCAGATTCAAGGATTCCTGGCCGCAACCGCCAAGCCTGCCGTACAATGATGCGACTGGCGTGGGGCTTCGCCGCACTGCTCCTGCTGGCGCAGGAGCGGCCGGGGATCTTTCGGATCACGCCCGTCCGGCCGGTGGAGGAACTGCGGAAGGAGGCTCTGGCCGCACAGCCGCCGCGGGAATCGGGCGACTTCCTGAAGTCGGACCTGGTGGAGCTGGCGAAGCTGGATCCGCGTATCAAGCTCGATATCCGCTACGCGACTTCGGACAATTTCCTCAGCACTCCGGTATACACGTCGGCGCGGGCCTTCCTCCAGCGCCCGGCGGCGGAGGCGCTGTTGCGCGCGCACCGCGAGCTGATGAAACAAGGTTACGGGCTCCTGGTCTTCGACGGCTACCGGCCATGGTATGTGACCAAAATCTTCTGGGACGCGACGCCGCCGGACAAGCACGAATTCGTAGCGAACCCGGCGGAGGGTTCTCGCCACAATCGGGGGTGCGCTGTGGATCTAACGCTGTACGATCTTGCTACGGGGCGCGAGGTGGAGATGACCGGCGGTTACGACGAGATGTCTCCGCGGTCGTATCCGGCCTACACGGGCGGGACCGTGAAACAGCGTGCGCGCCGCGACCTGCTGCGGGCGCAGATGGAAAAGCAGGGCTTCACGGTGTTCCAATCCGAGTGGTGGCACTTCGATTACCGCGACTGGCGGCGATACGGGATCCAGAACGTAAGATTCGAGGATATTCGATAGGCCTACTCGAAGAGCGCGGCCAGCGGAACGACGATCTCCGGATTCTCGGTGCGCAGCTCCTGGATCTCGTGCATGCCCTCCAAGGTCCAGCGAAACGCTTTGCGGGTTTCGGGATCGAGCATCCACACGTAGGGCACGCCGAAGTAGAGAAAATCCTTCATCCGCTCCTGCACCCGCGAAAGCCGGTCTTCCGGTGACAGAATTTCGATCCAGATGAAGGGCGGTGTGCGAAAGATCTTCTCCTTGGGCCTGCCTCCAAGAAGCACGCAGACGTCGGGAACGCGAAACCGTGTCGCTGAAACCTGAACGCGCTGTTCGACGACAGCGTATATGCCAAGTTCCTTTTGGCGCGTACGCAGAAAGACCAAAATGGACGACTGCAGATCCGCGTGGTCGTTTTCTCCCGAATTCCGCTCCTCGATCACCCCATCCACGTAATCGCAGTCAGGATCGTAGCTTGTCGAAAGATATTCGTTGACACTCACGAGCGCGCCGGTTTCCATGGTTCTACTGAGAACTACTATAGCGCCTGATCCGGCTTGCTTACGCCCCCCATTCCATATATAGTGAACCAAGCCTGTTCCGAGGGGGAACCGGGATGCGAAGTGTGTGCCTTCTCAGTGGGATCGCCCTGTTCGCGGCCGCTGCTGCCCACGGCCAGCCTGCCGCCTTCCCCGTCTCCTCCGCACAGCGCGCCTTCCTCAATCAATACTGCGCGTACTGCCACAACGATCAGACCAAATCAGGCGGCATGTCGCTGGTGCACGTGTCCCCGGAACTGGGCGAAAAGATCATCCGCAAAGTGCGCGTGGGCATGATGCCGCCGCCCGGCATGCCGCGGCCGGCCACCGAAGCGGCCAAGACCTTCGTCGCGTCCCTGGAAACCACCATCGACCAGGCGGCCGGCGCGCATCCCGACCCGGGACGTCCTGCCCTGCATCGGCTCAATCGCACCGAATATGCCAATTCGATCCGCGACCTGCTTGGCCTCCAGATCGACGTGACTGCCCTGCTGCCCGCCGACGACATGAGCCACGGCTTCGACAACATGGCCGACGTCCTCACCATGTCGCCTGCGCTGATGGAAGGCTACATTCGCGCGGCCGGGCGGATCAGCCGCGAGGCCATGGGCGATCCGTCGGCACGCGCCATTACGTCTACCTATTCCATTCCGCGCGTGCTCTCGCAGGTGCGGCACGTCGAGGGCACGCCGCTCGGGACGCGCGGCGGCATGGCCCTGTTCCACAATTTCCCCGCGGACGGCAAGTACGTCTTCAAGGTCGGCTTCTACTACTCGCCTACCGGCCCGCTGTACGGCATGAATCAGGGCAAGGGCCAGCAGATCGAGATCGCCATCGACGGCGAGCGCGTCGCCCTGCTCGATATCAACCCCGCGATGACCCTGGCCAAGGACGGCATCAAGACCGAGCCGATCGCAGTCAAGGCGGGGCCGCAGCGCGTCTCGGCGTCGTTCCCGCAAAAAGCCGATGGCCCGATCGAAGACGAATACCGGATGGTGGAGCAGAGCCTGGTAGATGTCAGCGTAGGCACCGTGCCTGGCATGACCACCCTGCCACATCTGCACGAACTCAGCATTACGGGACCTGCCAAAGTGGAAGGAATTTCGGAAACGGCGGCGCGCCGCCGCATCCTCACTTGCAAACCCGTCACGGCGCGCGACGAGATTCCCTGCGCGAAACAGATTCTGGCTCCCCTGGCGCGCCAGGCGTACCGCCGCCCGGTGACCGACAACGACCTGGAGCCGCTGCTGGGCTTCTACCAATCGGGACGGAACGAGGGCGATTTCGATGCGGGCATCCGCACGGCCCTGCAGGCGATCCTGGCGAACCCGGAGTTCGTCTTTCGTTTCGAGCGCACACCGGCCGGAGTGGCGCCCGGGGCGAACTACCGCATCGGCGAGCTGGAGCTGGCTTCGCGACTCTCTTTCTTTCTTTGGAGCGGACCACCGGATGAGGCGCTGATCGCTGCCGCGGCGCAGGGCAGGCTGCGCGATCCGGCCGTGCTGGAAAAGCAGGTGCGGCGCATGCTGGCGGACCCGCGGTCTGCTTCGCTGGCCACAACCTTCGCCGGCCAATGGCTGCATCTGCAGAACCTCAAGATCGCCAACCCGGACCTGTTCGAATTCCCCGATTTCGACCGCACGCTGGCCAACTCGATGCGCCGCGAAACCGAGCTGCTGTTCGAAAACATCATGCGCGAGGACCGCAGCGTGCTGGAGCTGTTGACCGCGGACTACACCTTCGTCGACGAGCGGCTGGCCAAGCACTACGGCGTCCCGAACGTGATGGGCAGCCGCTTCCGGCGCGTGTCGGTGACCGATCCAAACCGTTACGGCGTGCTCGGACATGGCGGGATTCTGACGCTGACCTCGACGGCGCTGCGCACATCGCCGGTCCAGCGCGGGAAATATGTGATGGAAGTGCTGCTGGGCGTCCCGCCTCCTCCGCCGCCACCGAACGTGCCCGCGCTGCCTGAAAACGCCGACCTGCGCACCGGGCACGTTGCCAAGCCTCTCTCGGTCCGCGAGCGGCTGGAAGAGCACCGCAAGAATCCCACGTGCGCGGGGTGCCACCAGTTGATGGACCCGATCGGCTTCGCGCTGGAGAATTTCGACGCCGTCGGAGTCTGGCGCACGAACGATAGCGGTTTCAAGATCGATCCTTCGGGCAAGATGTTCGATGGCGCGAAGCTGAGCGGTCCGGTGAGCCTACGCCAGGCCGTGCTGAACCATTCCGATGCGTTCCTGGGCACGTTCACCGAGAACCTGTTGGCCTACGGGCTCGGCCGCGTGCCGGAATCGTTCGACATGCCCGTTGTCCGGGCGATCGGGCGTGACGCGGCACGCACCGGCAACAGGTTCTCGTCGTACATTCTGGGCGTCGTCAAGAGCACACCGTTCCAGATGCGCCGGGCCGAAGAGGCCGACTCCGCAACCACTACCATGGAGGGCAATCGCTGATGTTCCTGACCAGAAAGCATCTTTCGCGGCGCGCAGTGTTGCACGGGATGGGAGCGTCGCTGGCGCTGCCGCTGCTCGATTCGATGGTGCCCGCACAGACGCCCGTCAACCGGACCGCGGCGGCTGGGCGCACACGGCTGGCCTGCATCGAAATGGTACACGGCGCGGCGGGCAGCACCGGCGAAGGCTCGGCCAAGCACTACTGGGCGCCCGCGCAGGAAGGCCGCGACTTCGAGTGGAGCCAATCGCTGGAACCCCTCGCGCCGTTCCGCGAATATGTCACGGTAGTCAGCGACACGGATTTGAATCCGGCAACCGCGTGGTCCGCCGCCGAGGAGGGCGCCGACCATTTCCGCTCCAGCGCGGTCTACCTGACCGCGGCCCATCCCAAGATGACCGAGGGTTCGGATTACTACGTCGGCACTTCGATCGACCAGATCTACGCGCAGAAGTTCGGCCAGGAGACGCCGCTGCCTTCCATCCAGCTCTGCATCGAGATGGTGGACGCGTCGGGCGCGTGCGATTACGGCTACGCATGCGTCTATGCCGACACCATCAGTTGGGCGTCGCCGACCGAGCCGCTGCCGATGACGCTCGACCCGCGCATGGCCTTCGAGAACCTCTTCGGCGAAGGCGGCACTCCCGAGGAACGCGCGGCGCGGCTGAAGACCAACCGCAGCATCCTGGATTGGGTGTCGCGCGACGTGAACCGGCTCAAGCGCGGGCTGGGGCCAAGCGATCGCAGCCGCTTGGACGCGTACCTGGAAGACGTGCGCGAAGTGGAGCGCCGCATCCAGCGCATCGAGAAATACAATTCGAGCGGCGAGGCGCGCGCGCTGCCGGCTGCCCCGCTGGGAGTGCCGGATTCGTACGAAGAGCACCTCAAGCTGATGTTCGACTTACAGGTGCTGGCCTTCATGACCGATACCACGCGTATTTCCGCGCTCAAGATGAGCCGCGACGTAAGCGGGCGCGTCTGGCCGGAAAGCGGAGTGAAAACGCCGTTCCATCCCTGCTCGCACCACGGCGAGAATCCGGCGAAGGTGGCGGAGTTCGCCAAGCTGAACCGCTACCACGTGAGCCTGGTCCCGTACTTCCTGGAGAAGCTGAAGAACACGCCCGACGGCGACGGCAACCTGCTGGACCACTCCATGGTGCTGTACGGCAGCCCGATGGGCGATGGCAACGTGCACAACCACAAGCGCGTGCCGCTGTTCCTGGCCGGGCACGCCAACGGGCAGCTCAAGGGCAACGTGCACGTGCGCACGAAAGACGGAACCCCGATGGCGAGCGTGCTGCTGACCATGCTGCACAAGCTGGGCGTCGACGCGCCAAGTTTCGGCGACAGCACCGGTGAGATCGCGATATGAAGGTGGTGCTTCTTCTCGTCTTCGGGTTGGCGCTTTCAGCGGCGGACTCCCGCCTTTCCGAAGCCGCCATGCGGGGCGACTCGAACGCCGTCCGTACTCTCCTCAAGCAGAAGGCCGAGGTCAGCGGCGCTCAGGGCGACGGCTCGACCGCGCTCCACTGGGCCGCGTTCCGCGACGATCTGGAGATGGTGAAGCTGCTGCTCGCCGCCGGCGCGGACGTGAAGGCCGCAACCCGTGAGGGCGCCATCACCCCGCTTTTCATGGCCTGCACCAACGGCAACGCCGCCATCATCGCGGCGCTCCTGAACGCCGGCGCGGATGCCAACTCGGTGAAGTCCAACGGAACCACCGCGCTGATGACCGCTGCGGCGTCTGGAAACACGGAGGCAATCAAGGCACTGCTGGATCGCGGGGCGAAGATCAACGCGAAGGAATCCGCGCACGCGCAGACCGCGCTCATGTTCGCGGCGGCCCTCAATCGTACGGAGGCGGTGACGCTGCTGCTCGCACGTGGAGCCGACGCAAACATCACCACTGCCGTGAAAAAACTGGAGCGTGTGCGCTTCGATCAGGATGGCAATGTGGTGGACACGCCAGCGGGCGGGCGCGGAGCAGCCGCCGCAGCCACCCCGCCCCCCGATCCCGATGCCATCCGCCGCGAGCTGGACTCGCTGGCTCATGCCCTGGGCCTGGCGTCGGCAGACGTGAAGCTCGCCAAACCGAAGGCGCGCGCGGGCGATGTGGCAGCGCGGGCACCACGCAAAGTCGGCCCAGATGTTGCCGGCGGCATGACCGCCCTGCTCTACGCGGCTCGGGAAGGGCACCTGGAGACGGCGCAGGCGCTGGTCGCCGGTGGTGCGGATGTCAATCTTGTCAGTGGCGGCAAGATGACGCCGCTCGTGATGTCCATCGCCAACGGGCACTACGATCTCGCGATGTTTCTGCTCGATCAGGGCGCCGATCCCAATCGCGCAGCGGATTCGGGACTGACTCCGTTGTACGCCGCGATCGACGTGCAGTGGGCCCCCAAGGCCTGGTTCCCGCAGCCCAACATCACCCAGGAGAAGGTCAGCTACCTGGAGCTGATGCGGGCGTTGCTGGAACACGGCGCCAATCCGAATGCCGCCGTGGGCGAGAAGCTCTGGTTCCGCTCCTTCACCAACGATTACACCTGGGTAGATCCCGCGGGCGCCACATCATTCTGGCGCGCCGCGCAATCCAGCGACACCGCCGCTATGAAGCTGCTGGTGGAACACGGCGCCGATCCGAAGATGGCCAACAAGGCCGGCGAGACGCCGCTGATGGCCGCCGCGGGTATCGGCTGGGCGGCGAACTGGAGCGTCAACGCGCCGGTGCCGCTCATCGACGCGGTCAAGCTCTGCGTGGACCTGGGTAACGACATTAAGGCCTCCGACAATCGCGGCTACACGGCGCTGCACGGTGCGGCGTACCTGGGCAACAACGAGATGGTGACGTACCTCGTGTCGAAGGGCGCCGAGGTGAAAGCCAAGAGCCGCGCCGGCGATTCTCCCGCCGACATGGCCAACGGTCCCACGCGGTTCGGCCAGCCGCACCCCGAGACGCTGGCGCTGCTGGAGAGCCTGGGCTCGCCGAACTCCCACAACTGCCGGTCCGACTAGTGCGTGGTGCAGAGCGGCGCCAACATCTATCAACGGCCGCTGACCGCGGCGGAACAGGCCGACAAAGACGTCCTGGACAGGTTCGCCGCGAGGCTCGGCTTCGAATCGGCGGTGTACCTGGTGGACCTGCCGGGACCCGCTCCCCGCGGCAGCCGGTGATCCGCGCGTTTCTCATCCTCGCGCAGATCTATCCGGGCAATCTGCCTCTGGGCCATTATCTCGATGCCACCCTCGACGATCCCGTAGCGCACCTGGATCGCCGGCTTGCGGCCGGTGCCGTGACGCTGCAGTTTCGCGCCGGCGGCCTGGGCTACCTGCCCAGCCTCCTCGAACACTTGCAGATCAACCCCGATTCCCAGGCCTTGGTCTTCTCGAAGACCAGCTTCCAGGCGACGCTCATCGGGCCGCGCAATCCGCGAGCTATCTACTTCAACGATTCCGTGGCAGTGGGATTCGTGCCGGGCGGAACGGTCATGGAAGTGGCCGCCCTCGATCCTGAAGAAGGCGTGGCTTTCTACACGCTCGAAAACCGCGCCTCGAACCAGCCGCGATTCGCCCGCCGGGAGGTTTGTCTCTCCTGCCATCACGGGCCGGCCACGCTGGGGGTCCCCGGGATTTTCGTTGGCTCGGTGTATCCGGATTCCGCGGGAGTGCCGCAGCGACGCGCGGCCATTATCACCGATCACCGCACTCCCTTCCGGGAGCGCTGGGGCGGTTGGTACGTCGATGCCACGCGCGGCCACCCAAAAGACCGCTCCAACGCAGTTGCCTCCGATCCCGCCGAGCCGGAGACGCTCGAGCCGTTGCCTCAATTCCGCGCGGCCGGCTATCTCGCGCCGCATAGCGACATGGTGGCGCTGATGACCTTCGAGCACCAGACGCACATGACGAATCTGCTCACCCGGCTGAACTGGCTGGCGAGGACCGGCGAGGCCTCGGCGATCGACGGGGCGATCCGCGAGGCCGTCGCATACCTGACTTTCGAAGGCGAAGCGCCGCTCGTCGAGCCGTTGGAAGGCGCTTCCACATTTGCAAAAACCTTCGCCCAACGAGGTCCTCGCGACCGGCAGGGCCGCTCGCTGCGCGATTTCGATCTCAAGACCCGGCTGTTTCGATACGCCTTGAGCTACATGATCTACAGCGAAGCATTCGACGCGCTCCCGGAAGCGATCCGCCGGCAAATCTATCGCGCGCTCCGGGGCAGGCTGCCCGCGGACGCGCTTCAGATTCTGCGAGAGACGAAAGCGGGGGTATCATAGGCCAATGCGTACGGTCCTCATGCCGCTGATCGCGCTGGTCGCGCTGATCGCGCAAGAAAAGGCAGCGAAG
Organism: Candidatus Acidiferrales bacterium; assembly: GCA_035499435.1. Taxonomy (GTDB): domain Bacteria; phylum Acidobacteriota; class Terriglobia; order Bryobacterales; family Bryobacteraceae; genus Solibacter. Next base: position 14,960 of record DATJYW010000051.1, read on the forward strand.
AAGGAGCCGCCCCCGCCGACGAACTTGAAAGTGCTGAAAGGAAGCTCGGGCGCGGAGGTTTCGCAGGTCATGCGGACCTTCACGGCAGGCCTCGGCGTGCAGTGCGTCTACTGCCACATTCAGGGCAATTTCGCGAGCGACGAGAATCCCAAGAAGGAAAAGGCGCGGCACATGATCGAGCTGACGAAACTCGTAAATGCGCAGTTCTCCGACCAGAAAATGCACGTCACCTGCTACACCTGCCATCGAGGAGAAGCCGAACCGAAAACGGCGCCCGAACCGAGATCCGGCGGCTAGGCGCGCTC
>DATJYW010000052.1:0-3432 GCA_035499435.1 Candidatus Acidiferrales bacterium
ATGGGCGCGACCAATCCCGAGAAGGCCGCCGAAGGCACGATCCGGAAACGCTTCGCGGCGAACATTGAGCGCAACTGCATTCACGGGTCGGACGCCCCGGAGACGGCCGAGACCGAATTGCGATTTTTCTTCAGCACGAGCGACCTGATTTGAATTGACGGAAATGGGCGCGGATAAATCCCGGAAGTTTTGTCCTCGGCGATTATCCAGGCTCCTTTGCACCCTGAGCCTTGCTCTTGCAGCAGCGACATTCCTGGAAGCTCGCGGGTTCGAGCCAGCGGGGACAGGAAGGTTCGTTTGTTGGGGGGTGGACTACACACTTGGGCTGGAATCGAACCAAGCGATTCTGCCGGGCGTAGGCCGGATTTCCTGGAGAAGGTCGACGAGTCCGGAGGCGGAGGACGCTCTGCCAGGGGTTAGCAACTATTTCATCGGAAGCGATCCCAAGGCATGGCGAGCCAACGTGCCCCGCTTCGCGCGAATCCGATACCGCGACCTGGAGCCCGGCATCGACCTGGTGTTCTACCAGGGTCCGGGCGGTGAACTGGAGTACGACCTGGTCGTTGCGCCCGGCGCCGACCCAGGCCGCATCCGGCTGCACACCGAGGGCGCGATCCGCCAGTTGCCGCCATATGCATACCAGGGGAAGCGCGTGGTCCCAGTTCGATTCGTGTCGCTGGGGAACGGCGGATTTGGATTCGCGCCCGGTGATTACGATCGCACTCTGCCACTAGTAATCGATCCGGTGATTTCCTTTTCCACGTATCTCGGCAGCACCGGGTTGGGTGGCATCTTTCGCACTGGCGATCTTGCGCGCGGTGTAGCCACGGATACCCAGGGAAATGTCTACGTGGCGGGATCCGCTCACGGAAGCGACTTCCCCGTGAAGGGCGCGATACAGCCGGTTTTCGGCGGGGGCCAGTCTTCGCCCGATAATCTGTACGGCGATGCGTTCATCTCGAAGTTCACGGCTTCCGGCACTCTGGTTTTCAGCACATTCTACGGCGGGAGCGGCAACGATCAGGCCAATGCCGTCGCCGTCGATTCGTCGGGGAACATCGTTATCGCGGGCGCCACGACATCCACGAATCTCCCACTGGCGAATGCCTTCCAGACCACGAACCGGCACTCGATCGGGCCGGGAGGCAGCGGGTTTGTCGCCAAGATTGGCGCCAGCGGTAGTGCGTTGTTATACGCGACTTATCTGGGTGGAAACAGCTTCGACAATCCTACCGCGATCGCGGTCGACGTAACCGGCGCGGCATACATTGCCGGAAGCACGCTTTCGAACAATTTCCCGACCACCGCGGGAGTCCTGGGGCCTGCCGGCTCAGGCGGCGGCTTTGTCTCCAAAATTGGTGCAAGCGGGCAGCTGGTTTACTCGACCTATGTAGGCGACAATAACGACGCGATCTCGGGCATCGCAGTGGATGCCGTCGGCAACGCGTACCTGGCCGGGAGCATCCATGGAAGCGTGCCGGCGCTGGTGAATCCGCTTTACAGGTCGGGAAGTGGCTTCGCCGCGGAGTTGGATCCCGGCGCTACGCGGTTTGTGTTTTCGACGCTTCTGGGCGGCACAACCGCCACAACCGCGAGCGCGGTCGCGTTGGACGCGGCCGGCAATATCTATGTCAGCGGGTTTACCGATGGCGTGAGCTTCCCTTATACCGTGAGCCTGGAGTACCCGGGCGCCGGCGCAGAGAACGCCTTCGTGATCAAGATGGCGCCCATCGGCCGGTCTGTCGCCTACGCAACGATGCTGGGACCATTTCCAGCCAATTTGAACGCGATGTGCGTCGATTCGGCGGGCGCAGTCTATCTGGCAGGCTCGATGCGGGGCGGCCTTCCGTTCCTCAATTTCAAGACATCACATGGGGGGTCCGACGCGTTCGTGGTCGAAGTGGATAACGAGGGCACGAATATCCCGATGGCTTATCCGGTCGGAGGAGCCGGCGATGACTTCGCGTACGGGCTGTCGCTGGATGCCAGCGGCGCGGCAGTCATCGCAGGCCAGACCATGTCGAGCGACTTCCCCGCCGTTCTCGCGTTTCAATCGAGCCTGCGCGGCTCCGGCAGTGCGTTCGTCACGAAAGTGCAGCCCACGCGGCTTTCCATCGCCAGCTTCTCCTTCAACTATGACGGCCAGGCCGTGAGCGCGCCGCAAACGATTCAAGTGCTGAATACCAGTGCCACGATCAGCGCTGCAATCCCCGACGCTTCATCGGCATGGGTTGTCGCCGCAAACGGCGGCAGCTCGGCACAGGTCTCGGTGAACCGCGCGGCCGCGGACCTTCTGCCGGATGGAAACTACAACGGAAAGGTCCGGATCATGCTCTCGGACGGAGACACGCTAGTGGCACGCGCAACGTTGACGATTCAACGCGTAGTGCCTGTGATCACCGCGGGTGGGATCGTAAACGCAGCGTCGTTCGCCGCAGGGCCGCTGGCTCCCGGATCGCTCTTCACGATAGCCGGATCACGGCTGGCCGGAACAACCGCGAGCGGCGCGTTCGTGCAGGCGCTGGGCGGAGCGTCGGTGAGCATCGGCGGAATCCGCGCGCCGCTTTCCTACGCAAGCCCAACCCAGATCAACGGACAGATCCCTTACGGACTGGCGCCGGGCAATGCGGCGCTGGCGCTGCACGTGGATGGCGTGGGCGACACCACGGCCACGGTGAGCATCACAGATGTGTCGCCCGCGCTGTTCCAGATCTCGCCAGGACGCGCGGTGGCGCAGAATCAGGATTATTCCATCAACTCGCCCGGTACTCCGGCCAGGCCCGGGTCGTACATAACGGTGTACCTGACGGGACAGGGCGCGCTGGATCATCCGGTGCCGACCGGCGCAGCCGCGCCTCTCGAGCCACTTTCGCGCGTGCTTGGGGTTCCTGGCGCTACCATTGGCGGCGCGCCGGCCCAAGTGGTGTTTTGTGGTTTGACGCCGGGCTTCGTGGGGCTGGCGCAGGCGAACATCCTGGTGCCGCCCCTGCCGCCAGGAGACTATCCGCTTGTGCTGACGATCGGGAGAGGGAGTTCGCCGCCCGTGATGATTTGCGTAGGGAGTCAAGGGGTGGTTTAGACCGGGCGGGACCAGATGAGCGCGGACAGACAGATCGTTGGCATCGTCAGAGAATCGGCGCCCGGCGAGCAGAGGGTAGCGATGGTACCCGGCGCGCTCGCCGTTCTCAATAAGACCGGCTGTGAATTCCTGATGGAAGCGGGTGCCGGCCTGCGAGCCGGCTTCCCGGACGCAGAATACATCGAGAAACGCGCGCGGATCACCGAATCGCGCGCGGAGGTCTTTGCATCCAGCGACGTCCTGCTCCAGGTGCGCGCGCCGGGCGCGAATGCCGAGACTGGCGCGGACGATGTGGCGCAAATGCATCGGGGGCAGGTGGTGATCGGGTTCGGCGAGCCGCTGACAGCCGGCGA
>DATJYW010000053.1:0-5155 GCA_035499435.1 Candidatus Acidiferrales bacterium
CAGGTGGAGGCCACGGTGCGGGCGTGCGGCGACCGGATCTCGCGCTACATCTTCATGTCCAGCGTTTCGGCGTACGGCGACGGCCTGAACCACAAGGAGAGCGATCCGCTGGCACCGGACTACCATCCGATCCCGTACAGCGGGCACAAGGCCACCACGGAGCGCCTGCTCTTCCGGATGCACATCCAGCAGGGCCTGCCAGTGGTCACCTTCCGGCCGCCCTTCGTTTATGGCCCGCGCAACAATTTCTACCGCGAGCAGTTCTTCTGGGACCGACTGCGCGCCGGCCGCCCCATAATCATTCCCGGCGACGGACACCGGCTGATGCAGTTCGTCTACGTCACCGACCTGGTGACTGCGATGATCCGCTCCATGCACGAGCCGCGGGCGGTGGGCGAAGCCTTCAACATCGGCGACCCCAAGCCAGTGACCCAGGTGGAGCTGGTCGAGAAGCTGGCCAAGGCCGCCAACGTGGAGCCGACCATCGTGCGCGTACCGCGCGACGTGATCGCCGCCGGAGGGGGCAGCGCCATGACCGAGCCGTTTTACTTCGGCGAGTATTTCGATATGCCGCCGATCACCGAGAACATCGGCAAGGTGACGCGCCTGCTCAAGATGAAGCTGACGCCGTTCGACGTCGGGCTGAAGGAGACTTACCGGTGGTACGCGCGCAACCACAAGCCGCGCACATCCGGGTTCGATTTCGACGACAAGCTGCTGGCGGGCGCGAAATCCGGCTCGCCGGCGAGCGTATAGGTTCCTACGCCACGCGCTTCTGATAGCTGCGCGCCAGCTCCATGTATACGCCCAAATCCCGATCCAGGTCCGACTGCGTTCCGTCGAAATAGAAATTGCGGATCGGGATGCCGCCAAGATCGCGGCTCACGCGCGGGTAGATGGCTTCGCAAACGATGCCGTTCATGCAGGTGAACGGACTGATGTCGATGATTCCGGCGGCTCCGCGCTTCGCCAGGCAGACCGTTTTTCCGACATTGAGAACCATCTCGCCGAACGCGCCTTCGCGCGGCAGGTAGGGGCGGGCGCACTCCAGGATCTCCTGAATGTCGGGCTCCTCACGCCCGCGAAAGTCTTCGGCGAACGGCTCGATCAGCACGTGCTCGTCGCGCCGCTGCACGCGGGTGCGGATCCATGCGCGGAGCGCCTCAGTGGTCCACAGGCGACCTTCGAGCTTCAGCTTGCGGAAGTGCTCGGAATTGGTGTACCAGATCCACTCCACGATGTCGCTGAGCCAGGCTTCGGCGCCGTATTGCTCCAGGCACTGGACCAGGTTCTCGTTGGAGAAGGTGTTGAGGCGGCAGAAGATCTCGCCGACGATTCCAATCAGGGGCAACGCGCGGCCGCGGCGTCCGACTAGCCCACGGAAGCGATCGCGCGAGCGCACCAGGGAATCGCGCAAGGCGAGCAACTGAACGCCCGGCTCGACCGCGGTGCGCTCCAGCGTGCGGCACAGGTCCGCGAGCGACTCTTCGTAAACCTGCTCCGTGTCGCCGCGGGCAGCCTCGTACGGACGGTGCATGAGGAGCAGCTTCTGCAGCAGGTCGGCGCAGAGTAGCGCACGCCAGCCGGTGCGCACAAAGGCCGAAGCCAGCGAGCCCAGTCCCTGGTAACCGTTTCCGCTGGTGGGAGAGAGTATTTCTACGCCGGCGTATCCGTTGGTGTTGAGGATCTGCCGCAGGTAGGGGGCGTACTGGCCGAAGCGGCAGGGACCCTCGGCGGTCGGCATGAAGAAGGCGACCCGGGCGGGGTCGGTTTCGGGGCGCTCCAGAACCTTCATGAAATCGCCGGCGGTGACCTTGGCGGGGTAGCACTCGTCGCCGGAAGTGTAGCGCGCGCCGAGCTCGCGGGTGCGGTGGTCGCTGGGCGGCGTGGGCTCGGCGGTAAGGCCGATGGCGCGAAAGGCCGAGGCGAAGGCGCGGGCGCTGCCGTAAGCCATCGGCGGGATGTAGATGGTCTTGCCCGCTATTGAATGGTCGCTGCCGTTGCCCTGGACTTCTCCGGGCTGGGCGCCGAGGATTGGTAGCATCGCAGAATCCCTTTGCTATCGAGGTAGGCTTCGCAGCGCGTCATGTAGCCGGCGTCGTTGCCGTGGCCGTCGAACTGCAGCACGAGCAGCGGCGCACCGGCAGCCTCGCGGGCGAAGGCCTTGATGTACGAATCGGGGCCGCATTTGAAGTTGGTGATGTAGACCAGGTGGAGGTTCGGGTGCGACGCCGCCACGCGCGCCACTTCCAGAATCTTGCGGCCGGAGATCCAGAACATGTTGGAGTGTTCCGGCGACAGCGGCTCTCGTCCGGTCACCAGAAAATCCAGCGGGATCACATTGGCGCCGTAGCGGTGCCGCAGCTTGCGGGGGATATCACAGTTAATGCCGCGGTCATAGATGTTATAGGAGCGGCCGGCAAGGACCAGCCCGGGCTCACCCGTGGCTTCCAAGGTGGCCAGGGCCTTACGGCCGGCTTCGAACAGGCGCTCCTGGAACTGGCGCTGCTCCGAGTAGGCGGCCTCTACCGCACGATCGCTGGCGCGGCGCGTAACGCCGAGCCGGCGCACGGTCTCCGCCAGAGCCTTCTTGACCTGGTCCGGGCCGAGGCGGAAGTGGAGCGTCGGCGTGAGGAACTTGCCGGCGTGCGCGTCGAGACCGGGAGCGCATTTCAGCACCCACGCCAGCGTCTGGTTCCAGGGGCAGTAATGGGACGCGCAACTGTCTTCGGGCGCTTCGGCATCCGCCATTACAGGCAGCCAGATATAATCCGCTCCGGCATCGACCAGCGACTTGGCGTGGCCGTGCGCCACCTGCACCGGGTAGCATGGTTGGGCCACGGCGAGTTCCAGGCCGGCCGCTGCGATGCGCGGGTCGGTCACCGGAGAAATCGTGGTGCCGATTCCCAACTCGGCGAAGTACCGCTTCCAGAACGGCAGCCGGTCGAGGGCCGACATGGCGCGCGGAATCCCGACCTGGATTCCGCTGGCCTCAGCGGAAGGCAGCGCCTCCAGTAACTGCTCGCGGTAGGCGAACAAGTCGTCGATCACGGGTTTGCGGCCGGTGGCGGAGGGCTTGCGGAATTTATCGGAGCACTTATCGCCCCAGTAACTCTTCTGGCCCTCGATCACGAACTCTTTCATGTCGCAGAAATTGGAGCAGGCCTTGCAGACGAAGTCGCGGGTGGAGAGTTGCAGCCTGTGGAGATCGTAGCCGCGGAAGCGGGTGGCGCCGTCGGTGGCCTGGTGCCACTGGCGCGCGATCAGGGCCATCCCGATGGCGCCCATCACGCCGTTGTAGGGCGGCACCGTGATGCGCTTGCCGAGAAGGCTGGCGAAGGCGGCGGTCACCGCGTCGTTGTATGCCGTGCCGCCCTGGAAGTAGATCACGCTGCCGATTCTGCGCCCGCGGACCACGCGGTTCAGGTAGTTCAGCGCGATCGAATACGCCAGGCCGGCGACCAGGTTGGGGACGGTCTCGCCCTTGTGCAGCCATCCGGTCACGTCGCGTTCCATGAAGACAGTGCAGCGCTCGCCGAGGCGGGTAGGGGTGGAAGCGCCGAGCGCCAGCTTGGCAAATTCGCCCTTGATGCTGATGCCGAGCTTTTCGGCCTGCTCCTCAAGGAAGCTGCCGGTGCCGGCGGCACAGGCTTCGTTCATGGCGAAGTCCACGACGACGCCGTTTTCGATAGAGATGAACTTGGAATCCTGACCACCGATTTCGAAGATGGTGTCGACCGGCTCGCCGCCGAGTGTCTGGCTGATGTGGAGCGCGCCGGTCTTGTGGGCGGTGATCTCGTCGTTGACCGCGTCGGCGCCTACGAACTCGGTGATCAGCTCGCGGCCGCTGCCCGTGGTGCCAACGCCGCGGATTTCGAGGCGCTCGCCCCAAAGCCGCTCGACCTCGCCGAGTCCCTGCTGCACCGCTTCGATGGGACGGCCGGCAGTGCGCAAGTAGACGTCGTGGATCACGGCCCCGAATTCGTCGATGGCCACGACGTTGGTAGAGACGGACCCGATATCCAGGCCAAGGTAGGCCGGGATCCTGCCATGGGGAGGCGGCAAATAGATTCCCACGCGGTCGCGAAGCTGGACGACGTGCTCGGTGGAAAGCGGCGTGGTGTCCTGCGGAACGACTTCGCTATCGTGCTGGCGGAGGCGGTGGATTTCGAGGATGGAGCGCTTGCGCGGCTCCTCGGCCTCCAGCATAGCGGTGCCGATGGCGCCGCACCAGGCATACTCCTCGGGCACGAACAGCTCTTCGGGCTTCAGCCCGAAAGCCTCACGCAGGGCATTGGTGACGCCCTCGTTCTGCGACACGGCTCCGATCAGCGCGACGGGCGCTTCCACCGGCCGGCCCTTGACGATGGCGCTCTTGAAATTCCGCGCCACGGCATCGCAGAGGCCGCGCAGGATCTCGGCCGGCGAGTAGCCTTTCTGCTGGGCGTGGATCATATCGCTCTTGGCGAAGACGCTGCACCGGCCGGCGATGCGCGCGGCGCAGTTGGCGGTGCAGACCACGCTGCCGACCTCCTCCACGGTGTACTGCATGCGGAGCGCCTGCTGATCGAGGAAGCTTCCGGTGCCGGCGGCGCACTCGCCGGAGCGGTCGTAGTCCCGAATGCCATCGGGGCCGATGGAGATGTACTTGGCGCTCTCGCCGCCCAGCTCGAAGATGGTGCGGACCGCGGGATAGCGGACCGACATCATGCGGGCGATGGCCTTGAACTCGTTCTCGAAGAACAGGCCGAGGACCTTGGCGATGGTGCGGCTGCCGGAGCCGGTGACGCGGATGCCCTCGACGCGATCTTCCGGAGCGACGGCGTAGAATTCGTGCAGCAGGTCGTAGGTGGATTGGATGGGGCTGCCGGCGATCCGGCGGTAATCGGAGAGCAGGAACGGCCGGCCATCGACCTGGGTGAGGCGGAACTCGGGATGGGCGGCACGGACGGTTTCGAGGGTGGCGCGGTCGGAGGCCGCTCCCAGGGCGGCAAGCTTGAGACTGATGGCGCCGATGTCCAGACCGATATTGATGCCCATTTCAGTCCAGTTTGCCTCATCAGGCTAGAGAATTCAACCAACAGGGTCCGAATCGCTGTTATTTGCAGCGATTGGGCGTCTTAGGGGGGTCAACGGGGCACGGAAGGGGCGGGGG
>DATJYW010000054.1:0-38156 GCA_035499435.1 Candidatus Acidiferrales bacterium
CCGTTGGGTGTTTCCGAGTATCAAGTATCCGGCGAGGCACATCGGGCAGGCACAGCGGCTCCACGCAGCCGTAGTGAAGCGTTCGGGCGTGAAGTGCGTGCCTTACGATTTTCGGCATACGTTCGCGTCACGGGCGGCGAATGATGAAGGCGTACCGCTTCCCATTCTCGCGGCCATCATGGGCCATGCAAATTTACGGAGCATCATGAAATACGTCCACACCTCCCAATCTCAGATGGATCACCAAATGATGCGCCTCGACAGTTTGCCCGCTTTTTGCCCGCCTACCAGCGTGAAAAATGGCGAAGAAACGGGAAAGGTTGGGAACGGGCAGGAAGACCGCCAAACTCCGATAACTCCAACAGTACGAGTGCAATAGACTGATTTTATTTGGAGGCGCGGGTCGGAATCGAACCGACGAATAAAGGTTTTGCAGACCTTGGCCTTACCACTTGGCTACCGCGCCTGGTTCGGAAGGCTCTCTTGCAACATAACCCGCCGGCCGCTTGGAAGTCAAACCGCCGACCGCCTCGCCCTTATGATGGACAAATGGCCCGCTACCCTTCCCTGCTCCAGATCAATACCCGGGTGCTGCTGGCGGAAATCGCGCGGGAATTGGGCAGGCGCGCGAGCCTGGACGACATTGCCGATCGCGAGCTCGACCGCATCGCGACGGAAGGTTTCGAATGGGTCTGGTTCCTCGGCATCTGGCAGACGGGGGCCGCCGGACGCAAGATCGCTCGCGAGCTTGGTGAGCTGCGCCCCGAGTTTCAGGAGGCCCTGGCCGACTTCACCGAACAGGATGTATGCGGCTCCTGCTTCGCGGTGCAGGCCTATTCGGCGCACTCCGATTTCGGCGGCAACGCCGCGCTAGATCGGCTGCGGCAGCGGCTCCACGATCGCGGCCTGCGGCTGTTGCTCGACTTCGTCCCCAATCACACCGCCCGCGACCATCGCTGGGTAGCCGGGCACGCTGAGTATTACGTCCATGGAACCGCCGAACAACTCGCGCGCGAACCGCGCAACTTCACACGGGTCGACACTTCCGCCGGTCCCGCGGTGCTGGCTTACGGCCGCGATCCGTACTTCCCCGGCTGGAGCGATACGCTGCAACTGAACTACGCCAATCCCGAACTTCAGGAAGCCATGGCGGCGGAGCTGGAGAACATCGCGGAAATGTGCGACGGGGTGCGATGCGACATGGCGATGCTCGTCCTGCCCGAGGTCTTCGAACGGACCTGGGGCATGAAGCCAGCCCCGTTCTGGCCCGGCGCGGCGGCGCGGGCGCGCGCGCGCCATCCCGGCTTCCTGTTCCTTGCCGAGGTCTACTGGGACCTGGAGTGGACGCTCCAGCAGGAGGGTTTCGATTTCACCTACGACAAGCGCCTCTACGACCGGCTACGCGGCGGCCAAGCGCGTCCGATCTACGATCACTTCCGCGCCACGATGGAATTCCAACGGAAATCGGCGCGGTTTTTGGAGAATCACGACGAACCGCGAGCGGCGGCGTCGTTCGCGCCCGAGACCCACGAGGCCGCCGCCGTGCTGGCGTATCTGTGTCCGGGTATGCGCTTCTTTCAGCGCGGACAGAGCGAGGGGTTCAAGAAGAAGGTGCCGGTCCAGTTGTGCCGTGGGCCCGCCGAAAGCGCCGATTCGCGCCTTCAGGCGTTTTACGGCCGGCTGCTGGAGTGCCTGCGCCATCCGGCCGTGCAAGGCGAGTGGCAGCTTCTGGACTCCGTCCCGGCCTGGTACGAGAACTGGACCTGGAGCAGCTTCATCGGCTTCGTGTGGCGCAAGACGGATCGCACGCTGCTGCTGGTAGTCGTGAACTACGCACCGGGGCGGAGCCAGTGTTGCCTGCCTCTTCGCTTTCCCGACCTTGCCGGCAAGACGGTGCGCCTGCGGGACCTGATGGGGCCGTTTGTTTACGATCGCGAAGGCGATGAACTTCAGTCGCGCGGCCTGTACCTGGACCTGCCCGCGTGGGGATACCACGTGTTCGAGGTGCGGGTGAGCTAGGCCTGCCCGTCCAGCGCTTTCAGGATCGCCGTGTAGGCGAATCGTTCCGCGTAGCGGGCCAGCACGGCGCCCAAGGCGGCATCGTGCTCCGAAACGGTTCCGATGGCGGCCGCGAGACGCTGCCGATCCAGCTCGATCACAGCGGTCCGAAGCTCGGCCCGCACTTCCGCGGGAAGCATCGCCAGATCATCGGCGGTCAACGACGGGGGCGAAGCCGGGCGCGCGGGCGCATCGCCGCCCTCCGCTACATAAGCCACACCCAGGTGACGCCCGATGCATTCGAAGATTTCGGCCGGCCGGTAAGGCTTGCGCACGAAGTCGTCGAGCCCGGCGGCCATCACCTCACCTCGTTCGCTCTCGGAGGTCGAGGCGGTGACCGCCACGATTTTCACTTCGCGTCCTCCCTCCAGCGCGCGGATGCGCCGCGTGGCCTCCACCCCGTCCAATATCGGCATACGCACGTCCATGCAGATCAGGTGGGGCCGCCAGGTTTGAAACACCAGAATGCCCTGCTCGCCATCCCCGGCGATGCGCACGACGAAGCCCGCGTCCAGCAGCAGGCGCTGGAGGAGCAGTTGATTCTCCTTCTCGTCCTCGACGATCAGCACCCGGCACTCGGGCTGACCCGGCTGCAAGCGGAACCTCCGACCACGAGGGTCCGGCGCGGCCCCCACTTCAGAGGCATGCACCGGCGTCGCCGGGAACGCTGCGCGGAACAGCGAGCCCTTTCCAGGCGTGCTGGCCACCGAGATCGACCCGCCCATAAGCTCGATGAACTGGCGCGTGATGGTGAGGCCCAGCCCGGTGCCTTTCTGGCTTCCGGGGTTCCCCACTTGCACGAAGGCGTCGAAAATCCGCTCGTGGTCTTCCCGCGGAATGCCGACTCCCGTGTCTTCCACTTCGAGCACGATGCCGGCCGCTTCGGCGCCGATGCGCAGGGTCACGCTTCCTAATTCCGTGAACTTGACGGCATTGCCGAGCAGATTGATGAGCACCTGGCGGACCTTCCCGGCATCGACGCGGACGTACCGCGGGAACCATGAGGACTTGAACACCTCCAGCTTCAGGCCCTTCTGTTCGGCGCGCACGCGCACCATGTCGGCGACATCGTACACGAGCCGCTCCAGGTCGCAGGGAACGATTTCCAGGCCCTTACGGCCGGCCTCGATCTTGGCCAGGTCCAGAACTTCGTTGATGAGCCCGAGCAGGTGTTCGCCACAGCGACTGATGATGTCTATGTCCTTGCGGCGGGGTTCGGGGAGGCCGGGGTCCTCGCGCACCAGGCTGGAGAAGCCGAGAATCGCGTTGAGCGGCGTGCGCAATTCGTGGCTCATGTTGGCCAGGAAAACGCTCTTGGCGCGATTGGCGGATTCCGCCGCGTCCTTCGCGGTGCGCAATTCGCGGGTGCGCTCCGCGACCTGGTGTTCGAGTTGGATCGTTTGCCGTTCGAGGAGGCGCATGCGATAGCGATGAGCCGAGAACGCCAGACCGGCGACGGATATCGCCAGCGCCGTTCGGAACCACCACGTCGCCCACCACGGCGGCAGGATGGTAATCGCGACGGCAGCGCCGTGCTCGTTCCACACGCCGTCGTTGTTGGAAGCCTGCACGCGAAATACGTACTTGCGAGGTGGAAGACTGGTGTAAGTTGCGGTGCGGCGCAAGCTGTCCACTTCGTTCCAGTTCTGTTCCAGGCCTTCCAGACGGTAACGGTACCGGTTATTTTCCGGCGCAGCGAAACTCAGCGCAGCAAACTGGAAGGTGAAGATGCTCTGCCTGTGATCGAGGGTCAGGGCGTCCAACGCGTCAATCGACGCCTTCAGAGGCGAATTGGCCCCTGCCGCGACGGGCACGTTGAACAGGAGGAAGCCCGTCAGCACCACGGGGGGAACGTAGGTGTTGGACACCAGGCGGCCGGGATGAAACACGGTGACGCCGTCGGTGGAGCCGAAGGCCATTTCGCCGCTGCGCATCAGGCAGCTCGCCTCGGTTCCGTACGAGTTCATATTGTTGCCGGCCAGCCCGTCGGTTTCGGTGTAGTTGCGGAAGGTCTTCGTCCGCGGGTCGAAGTGCGACAGGCCGTAGTGCGTGGCCAACCAGAGATCTCCACGCGCGTCTTCCAGGATCGCTTCGACGCTCGCATCCGGCAAACCATCCTTGTCGGTGAAATGCGCGAACGTTCCGCGAACCCGGTCCATCCGGTTCAGGCCGCTGCGCGTGCCGACCCAGAGCGTACCCTCGCGGTCTTCGTGAATCGCATTCACGGGACCGGCGCCGATGCTGCCGGGATTGGCGCTATTGCGGTAGATCGCGACCCGCTCCGTCCGAGGGTCGAATCTTCGAAGGCCGCCGTTGCTGCCCGCCCAGATCATTCCTTCGCGATCCTCAACGATCACCTTGATGTCGCTGTCCGGCGGAGTTCCGGGCTCCCTCATCCAGGACTTGAACTTGCCGGCTTGGGGGTCCATGCGATTCAAGCCGCCGCCGCCGGTACCGATCCACAGAACTCCGGCGCGGTCCACCAACAGGCTCAGCACGCGGTCGTTGCTCAGGCTGTCGGGATTGTCGGGCTCGTGCCGGTACGCGGTGAAGTGCCCGGTCGCCCGGTCGAACCGGTCTAGACCTCCGCCGTAGGTGCCGAACCAGAGCGTTCCGGTGCGATCCTCGCGCACCGCGGAGACGGTGTCGTAGGAGAGGCTGTGGAGATCTTCGGGATGGTGCTGGTAAAGGGTGATCTGTCCGGTCCTGCGATCCAGCCGGTGGACGCCCATACGCGTACCGATCCAGAGGAAGCCCAGGCTATCCTCCTGCAGTGACCAGATCGTGTTGTCGCGCAGGCCTCCGGTCCCGCCCGGCTCGCGCTGGTAGCGCGCGAATCCCGCCGGCCGTGCAAGAAACCGGCTCACGCCGGACTTCGTTCCTGCCCAGATATTGCCTTCCGCATCTTTGAACAGGGCGTCCACGCCGTTATCGCGCAACCGGCTGGGATCGGCCGGGTCGCTCAGATACCGGCTGAACGTTCTGCGTTCCTGATCCAGCTTGAGCAGTCCGTTGTTGTTCGTGCCCAGCCAAAGTGCTCCGTCCGGGTCTTCGAGGATGCTTGTCACGCCGGCCAACGCTTCGCTGCCCGGCTGCTCGGAGTGGTACGAATAGTGCGTGAATATCCCGGTTTTCGGGTCGAGCGCCTCCAGAATATTCCCGGCGCCGGCCCACAGCACTCCTTTCCGGTCCTCACAGAGAGAGACCGCGTTGTCGAGCAGAGGACTGCGCGGGTCTTTTGGATCGTGGACATATCGCGTAAACCGGCCGGTAGTCCGGTCCAGCTTGTTCAAGCCTCGATAGGTGGCAACCCAGAGGTTGCCTTCCCGATCTTCGAGGATGCGGTTGACGCCGTCGGCATTGAGGCTGGCCGGGTCTTTCGGATCATTCCGGTAGTGGATGAACGTTCCAGTGGCCGGATCGAAGCGATCGAGGCCCTCGCTTCCCACCCACAGCACTCCGCTGCGATCCTCGTAAATGCACGACACCAGATTGCCGATTGGGCCACGGGCGTCGTTCACGGGATCGTGCCGGTAATGGATGAAGGTCTCACGCCCAGGCTCGAGTTTGTCGAGCCCGGCGGAGTTTGTACCCACCCAGAGATTCCCGGCGCGGTCGCCGAACACCGAGCGTACCGTATCGTCGGCCAGGCTGCCGGGATCGGAGGGATCGTGCTCATAGTGCTTGAGGCTGTAGCCGTCAAAGCGGTAGAGTCCGCCGTTGGTGGCTATCCAAATGAAGCCGCGGCGGTCCTGGGCGATGCCGAACACCCACCGCTTCAGCACCTCGCCTCCGCCGGCGACCGGGGAGAACCGGACGTCGGTGCGGTCAATCACCGGAAGCCTGATCAACGCGTCAGCGGCGTTGGCGCAACGGCAGAGCAGGATTAGGGCCGTCAGAACCTTGATCGTTGTCTTCACCAAAAGGACCTTGAATGCCAGTTGTATCACGCGCGGCGTCCGCAGCGAACTGATGCGGCCGAAGTTCGCGCCGGCTCCCGAATTTCCGTTGGGTTGCCCGAATTCGGCATGGTTCCACGCGTTGAACATTTCGGCCCGCAACTGTATCCTCGTCACCTCACGCACCACCGCGAGAGATTTCTCATGCGGTGCTCATAGCGCGCGATCACTGCCTCATAGGAGGTGTTTCCGGAACTGGTGCCGGTCAGCAGCAGTGCGTAGCGCGACCATGGCCTGGTGGCCGGATCGCAATAGGGACCGGCCCGCCGCAACCGGGCAGGGGTTCCCGATGCCGATGGCGGCGAGATCACATCAGGACGCGAGGCAACTCCGCGAGCTCGTCCGCGGCGAGATCCGACACGGCCCACCAGTTCATGCCGCCGTGAATCCAGCTCTCGACATGGAACCCTTCGTGGGTTTCCGCGCGCGGCGGGCGGTCACTGTCATGCGCCGGCCAGACGAACAGATTGATGGTGTGCTGCCGGCGGCGGTAGACCAGCGCGGCCACGGTGCGCCCGTGGAGGTAATCCAGGCGGCCGCCGGCCAGCGTGAAGCCGGCGGTTGCCAGGTCGCGGACCTCCGGAGCGAAATCCAGCTTCCCGGCAAACCACGGCTTGACGGTGTGGCGGTCGGAGGAAACCACGTCCATCAGGTGATCGGCCAGGAGCGAGCGTACATGCGCGTCGACTACCTCTCGCGCGAGATCGCCGGAGTGTTGCGCAGAATGGTGAGCAGCCAGGCGCGGCCCTCGTCGCCGCGGAATCCGTCGAACAACTCGAGCGCGCGAAGACAGGCCTCCTGCACCACGTCGTCGGCGTCCTGGGCACTTCCCAGCAGCCAACGGGCGAGATTGTAGGCCGCGTCGAGATGCGGCAGCATGACCCGCTCGAAGCGGGCGAGCTTGATGGGATCGCCGGACTGAGTCACCTTACCTAACAATGCCATACCGGCGGGGGCGCGAATTTATTCCGCTTGGGGGACACGTGTGCCAGACCGGTCGTCGTCTGCCGTCCCGCAGAGCTTGATCAGCGGCACTTGGGTGGACGGCAAAAACCGACCATAAGCCCGACGAGCTTGCAGCTTTTGTAACACCCTGACGGTTGCGTTCCGTGTTTTGTTTGATTTAGAATCACGAAAATCAAGTCGTACGTGATAGAGTGAGTCAGCCGAACGGAGGGCCTCATGAAGGCGTCACTGGTTTCCGCCAGTCTAGTCGTGATCTTCAGTCTTGTCCCTGGTTTCGCCCAGAATTCGGGCGAGAAACCCGATCGCGCCGCGCTGGCGCAATCCGCGCGCTCCAATCCCAACAATGTCGCGGCGCAGACGGCCTATGCGGAATTCCTGGACCGGTACGGCGACCCCGGAGCGCGCGAAGCGTACACGCACCTGCTCGATGCCGCGCGCAACTCAGGCGACAACGCGAGAGCAGCCAGTGTGGAGCACCGCCTGAAGCTGTTTGACCTGCTCTCGGGCAGCGCATCCGGAGCGCGCGCGGCGGCCGCCGATTCGTGGCCCACGACACTGATTCCCGGGCCGCTGCGTTCGTTTGCGCGCATGGCGGCGCTCTCGCCTGATGCCAGCCCAGAGGACATTCTACCCGCGCTGGCGCGCAACGTGGTCACCAACGGATATCAGGCCTCGCACAATAATGAAGCGCTCGAGCAGACCGAGTATCTCAAGCTCGTACACCGCTACCTGTCGCAGGCGCGCGAGCTCGAAAAGCTCGCCGGCGACGCCAAGGCGATCAAGATTCCCAACTGCGATTCACCGGCAGCGGGCGAGCTGCTGCGCATCATGGGCTTCCGCATGCGCGGGGGCTGCGGCAGCGAAGTGGTTCTGGAGACCGTGAACCAGACGCGCGCGTTTCTGACCACCGACTCCGGTTTCCCGGTGAACGATCTGGAGCAGGCGCTGCGCACCAACCGGCCGTTCACTTACGAATTCGCCCCCACGCCCGTGCCCGTGCTGTTCGGGCCGGAGTACTGGCTCGGCGGCGCCAAGGGAAGCGACACGGCAAACTTCGTGGAGGCCTTCATTTCCGATCCTTCGATGTGCCGGCTCTACCTGGGATTCTCCAAGCTGGATCCGGAGACCGCCGATGGTCTGAAGAAGGTGGCCACGCTGACGCGCCTGAAAGCCTACTCGCACGTGCTGGACTTCTTCGGCGGCATGTTCGAGGTCCGCGAAGGCAAGGCCGTGGTGCCCGGCGGGCAGCGTACCGCCGCGGCCTGGGGCGAGATGGTGGGCGTGTCGCCGGACCAGGGCGCCGCATTCTTCGACAAGCTCATCGCCAAGGACGACGGGTGGATGGCCAGCATGTACGACGCGCTGGCGCGCATCCGCGGTCCCGTTAAGGAGTACCTTACCGATCCGGCGCGGCTGAAGCGCTTTTACAGCGCCGTGCGCGGCCGCATCACGAGTCCCGGCCCGGCGCGCCCGGTCTTCCGCGCCAACACCGACATGATGCTGTTCACCACGAGGCTGCAGCTCGATTCCAACGGCAAGCCTCACATTCCGGGCAGCATGGATGTGTGGAAGAACCTCTTCCTGAACCATCCGCAGGGCAAGTACGACGGCAAGTTGACCAAGCTGGCCTCGGGGTGGAGGGAGCCGGACGACGTGCTGGAAGCGCTGTTCGCGCTATGCCGCAAGACGGTGGAAAACGAGCCGCTGAAGATCTTCATGGCCATCAGCGATATCGATCGGGGGCGGCCCACGCCGCTGGACGCGGCTACGGTAGACCGGCTGGCGCGCGACTATCACACGTACGGCTCGCAGTATCCGATCTTCAGCGAGGTGCGAACGCTGAGCGGCAAGAACATGGTGCTGTTCCTGGATACGGCGGCGGCCATCGGCAAGCAGAAAGAGCCCGCGTTCCACATGGACCTGTCGGGCACGTTCCAGTCGCTGGTCGGGTTGTGGCAGATTCTGGCGCGGCAACACTCGATTCCCGGGGCCCAGGCCGACGGTGTGTTCACGGCTATCGTCACGCCGTTCGCCACGGTGAAGAACAGCCGCGAGCTGTTCGATGCCGGGCGGAGCGGAGCGAAACTGCTGCTGGGCACATCAGGGAACGCCGGCGAGTCGCAGCTCAAGATGATGGAGCTATTGGCCGGCACCGCCACGGATGACACCCATGAGCAGATGGTGCAGGAGAACCTGCGCATTCTGGAAGCGCAGCGCATCGTTTCGCTGGATTCGCTGTTCGAGCTGGCGGATCACATCGACACCATTGCCAAGGGCGGGAAGATGGATCCGAAGGTAGTCAACCGGCTGGCCAGCCGCATTTCCGAAATCCAGTTGCCGCGCGCATCGCTCACCACCAGCGAGAAGAACGCCATGGGCTTCGGCTTCTGGACCGAGCGGCATATCGAGGCGGAGCGCCGCGTGAACCTGCGCGCAGCGATCGAGAAGGCGGGCGCCGACCCCGAGAAGGTGAAGGAAGTGCGCGGCCTGCTGGCGCCGCTGCTGCGCGACACACTCTTGGCCTATAATTACGCGCATTACGCGCCGCCGGGGGCACAGATTCTGTACACCAACCCGGTGTTCGTGCGCAGCCACGATTTTCTCGGCATGCAGGGCACCGACCACACCTGGCGGCCCACGGAGCTATACGGCACGGGATGGCCCTCCAATGGCGGCGGACGGCTGGTAGGGTCGCTCTCTTCCCTGCCCTACGCGCTGGCGGAGGCCGAACAGAATTTCCTGGTTCCGACGCAGACGCAAGCGCTGATCTGGGGCGACCTGGTGCCGCAGATGATCCTGAGCGCCAAAATCCCGCGGTGGTCCGACGTGTCGCCCGAGCTGATGCATTGGACCGGACTGCACCTGCGCTACGGCCGGGAACTGCTGGCGGAAGCGTCGCTGGACAGTAATGTCCGTACCGATGTGATCGCCGCTCTGGGGCTGCTGGCCGCGCCCGCGCGCACGCGGCAGGTTGCCGCGCTGCTGGAGGCCGGGGCGGTACACCGCGCCCTGGACCGGGTGACGCCGTCGGAGCTGTTTTTGATCGCGCGCGAAGTCGGCCCCAAGCGCAGCCCGGAGTCGTCCTGCGTGCTGGCCGAGCTGAAAGAGATGACCGCGAGATTGCCCGGGAAGATCAACTACGAGGCGATCTCCAGGGCGTTCGGCACCCCAAAGCCGACGCTGGCGAACTCGTACGAGCCCGAGATCCTGAACCTGCGGACCTTCCCGACCCTGATGGGATACTCCAGCCGCATCATGGCCGAGAGCTGGGAATCCAATACGCTGTATTGGGTTGCCCTGGCCGATGAGCTGAGTGTGACGCCTCCCGAGCTGAACGTGCGCATTCCGGAGTGGACGCGGCGCCTGGTGGAACAGATTTTCGCCTCGCACCTGGAGGACTGGCCGGCCGTGCTAAAATCGCTGCGCGCGGTCGGCGAAGACGTGCGCACGCGCGCACGGGCGGGAAACGCGGACACGAAGGCTTTGTTGCAGTAGGAGGACTGGTACAGGAACATGATCATCACGCGACGTGGTTTTTTTGGAATGACCGCCGCCGGAGCGCTGCTTCGGGCGCAGGATAGTCCCCGCACCGTGTTCCGCGTCAAGGTGGACATGGTGGTTCTCAGCTTCCAGGTGACCGACAACAAGGGGCACTACGTCAACGGACTCAAGCCGACCGATTTCAAGGTCTACGAGGACGGCATTCTGCAATCGATCTCCACCTTTGCCGAGGGCGCCAAAGCACCGATGGCGGTGGACGCGGACGGCGCGACTCGTTCCCTGGTGGAGGGCAACAAGGACGCCCTGCCCGGCATGGAGAAGCCCGACGCCTTCGTAGGCACCAACGTCTTCGTGCTGTTCGATACGAGCAACTTCATGTACCGGGGCTTCGTGTACGCCGAAGACGCCATTGCCGATTTCGTACGTGGGCTGGACCGCGCCGATTCGGTCGCGATTTACACCTTCAGCCGGAACCTTTCGCGCGCGGCGTCGCTGACGCACGATCACAACGAGGCCATCAGCGGCCTGCGCAAGAGCGTGGCCGGCGACGACACGGCGCTTTACAACGCTTTGCTGCTGGCGCTGCGCGACGCGTCCAAAGTGCCGGGCCGCAAGGTGGTGATCGTGTTCTCGAACGGTCCGGACAACGCCAGCATGGTGGCGCCCGACGACGTGCGCGCGGTGGCGGAGGACGAGGGGATTCCGATCTACGTGATCTCCACCAGCGAAGTGAACAAGGACCCGATCTCCAGCGGCGTGTTCCGCCGCATGACGCAGCGCACCGGCGGCAAGGCCTATTGGGCCAAGACGTGGCAGAAGCAGGTGGAGGCGTTCGAGGATATCCGCGAAGACCTGGGAAACTCGTACACCGTCACCTACTATCCCAAGCCGAACCCGAACGAAGGTTTCCGCAAGATCACCATCGAAGCGACTAACGATCCCGGCAAGAAGTGGCGCATCAAGAGCCGCCTGGGGTACCGCCCGAGCCGCGTGCTCTAGTACCAGGTATCAAAACGGACATCGACGTCTGAATGTATACGCCGGAAGGTGTATTCTGGCTTCCAGCGTATGAATACCGGGAAGGTCGTACTGCTGCTCGCGGGTGTTCTTCCGCTGGCGGCGCAATCGAACAATACGATCGGCAAGGAAGTTTCCGTTCCCCAGCATCTCAGAGACGGCGAGGAGCTGGAGATGCGGATCCCCGACCTGGTCTCCTTCGGGCAGCAGCTTTTCAAGGCGCGGTGGACCGTGCAGGAGGGCCAGGGGCGGCCGATGTCCAAGGGCACGGGAAGTCCACTGTCGGATCCATCGTCGCCACTGAATTTCCCCCGCAGCTTCAACCGTCTCTCGGGACCGGACTCGAACTCGTGCTCAGGCTGCCACAACCTGCCGTTCGACGGCGGAGGCGGCGACCGCATCACCAACGTCTTCGTGCTCGGCCAGCGGTTCGATTTCCTGGATTTCGACCGGGCCAACGTCACGCCCACCCGGGGCATCGCCGACGAGCGCGGAAACATCACCACGATGGCCACGGCGTTCAACGATCGCAAGACGATCGGCATGAACGGGTCGGGCTTCATCGAGATGCTGGCGCGCCAGATGACCGCGGACCTCGAGAGGCTGCGCGACGCGACGCCGGCCGGCCAGAGCGTGAGCCTCACCTCGAAGGGTGTTTTCTTCGGCACGCTGATTCACAACGCCGACGGGAGTTGGGACGTGTCGCGCGTGACCGGACTGGCAGCCCCCAGCTTGACTACGGCCGCCGGCGCCCCGCCCAGCCTGGTCTTGCGCCCGTTTCACCAGGCCGGCAACATCGTGTCGATCCGGCAGTTCACCAACAACGCGTTCAACCAGCACCACGGAATCCAGAGCGAAGAGCGCTTTGGCCTGGGAGTGGACGCCGACGGCGATGGCATGGTGAACGAGCTGACTACCGCCGACATGACGGCGGTCACGCTGTTCCAGGTCACACTGAACGTTCCGGGCCAGGTGATCCCGCACAATCCGGAGATTCAGGCGGCGATCTCGGCGGGGCAGCAGCTCTTCAGCCAGATCGGCTGCGCGGCGTGTCACATCCCCGCGCTGCCGCTGACCAATAACGGCTGGATGTACACGGAGCCGAACCCGTACAATCCGACGACGGGACCGAACACACCGAACCTGCTGCCGGGTCCCGCGAAGTACCCGGTGACCGCTCCACCCATCACGGTGGACCTCACCAGCGATACGCTGCCGAGGCCGCGGCTGAAGGCAGCGAACGGCGTGGTGATGGTGCCCGCTTACACCGACCTGAAGCTGCACACCCTGTGCGACGGTCCGACGGATCCGAATGCCGAGCCGCTGGACCAGAACCAGCCGGCGGGATCGCCCGCCTTCTTCGCGGGCAACATGCAGTTCATCACGCGGAAGCTCTGGGGGCTTTACAACTCAGGGCCGTTCGGCCACGCCGGATCTTTTACCACGATGCGGGAAGCCATCACACTCGGGCATCACGGCGAAGGCAACACGTCGCGACTGGGGTTTCAGGCGCTCACGCCGTTCCAACAGGACGAAGTGATCGAATTCCTAAAGTCGCTGCAGGTGCTGCCGCCGGGCACACCGTGCCTGGTGGTAAACGAGCTGGGGCGATGTGTGGGCGCCGGACCGCGCTACGACTCGGATCAGTAGGGCTATAGCGCGGCGAGGACTTCCTTGTAGAGGTATTTCGCGCCTTCGACGCCGTCCCAGGGGCCGTCTTCGTACTCGAGCGCGAAGGTGCCCTGGAAACCCGAGTCGGTCATGATCTTGACCGAACGGCGCACATCGTTGTCCTTCCAGCGATTCCAGTACTTGGCATGCACATTGGTGTGGGCGTAGGGCGCGAGCGCCTTGAGCCCGTTGTACATCAGGTACTCGTGCTCCCAGTTGCAGAAATCGGGCGAGGCTTCGCAGAACGGATTGCGCACTTCGTCGACGATGATGCGGATGTTGATGGGGTTGGCCGTGAGACCCCAGTGATTTTCGAGCGTGACCTTGACGCCGACTTTGCCGCCGTGATCGGCCATCTCCTTGAAACTGTCGATGCAGCGCCTCAGATATCCGGCGAGCTCGTCTGCCTTGGGATAGTCGGCCGTGGCCACGGCGGAGGGCGCGATGCGCGGGCCGCCGCTATTGACGCGCATCGATTTGGCGCCCAGCATGGCGGCGCCGTCGAGCCATTTCTTCGCTACCTCGATTCCGGCCTTGCGCTTTTCGTCATCGGGCTCGCAGATGTCGCGCGGCGCATTGTTGGAGACGTGCTGGCACTTGGTGCCGGTAGCGGCCATCTTGGAGGCCATTTTCTCCAGCCAGCGCTTGCCGGAGGCGCTCGACGGATCGAATTCCTGCGTAACGCGCGTGGCGGCGCCGACCGTCAGCGGGACGCTCACGTACATGCTGTCGTCGGTGATGTCGCCGAAGAGGCCGCTGAACAGGTCCATGTGGGTCACGCCGGGAAATGTGTCCTTTGTGAACTGGGGGAAATCGAGCATGGTGATCTCCCCGTACTTTTTGGTAAGCTCTTCGCGCTTCGGATTGCGGCCGAAGCCGGTGCGGCTTTTGAAGATGAAGCGGATGGGCCAGGTGTTGGACGCGATCCGGTCGAGCTTCTGCTTTTCGGTGAGAGGAGCGGCGGCGGCAGTGGTATTGAGGGCCACGCCGGCGGCGGCGATTCCGGCACCGGTGGTCTTAAAGAATCCGCGGCGATCGAGTTGGTTGTTCATGCATGCTACCCCAGCTTGGTGATGAGCTGTTGAATTTTGTCCTTCTCTTCCTTGCCCGGGTTGTATTTCAGGGCTTCCTTGAGCTGCTCGACGGCCTTGGTCTTGTCGCCTTTCAGCGAGTAAGCCATGCCCAGGTGGAAGTGATAGGTGGAGTGATTCGGTTGCTTGCTTACGAGATCCTTGAAGATGTCGATGGCCTGCTCGGAGAGGTTCTTCTTGAGATAGATCCAGCCAAGCGTATCGGAGATTTCCAGGAGGTTCGGCATGAGCTGCTTGGCGCGCTGCGCCTTGGTGAGCGCGTCGTCGAGGTCGCCGCCGCTTTCGGCCAGCAGGAAGGCGAGATTGTTGAGCGAGACGGCGTTGTTGGGGTCGAGGCGAAGGGTGGCTTCGTAAACCTGGCGCGCCTCCTGGCGGCGGCCGGCGCCATCGAGCACGAGCGCCAGGGTGCTCAGCACCACGATGTTGTCGGGCAGGGTCTCGCGGGCTTTCTGCAATGCCTGGACGGCGTTGTTCAGGTCGCCCTTGCGGCGGTAGGTTTCGCCGATGCGCAGGTAGAGATCGCCCTGGGCCTTGCCCTTATCCACGCCGGCGAGCACCTTGTTGAAGGTCTCGATGGCGAAGTCATACTTGCCGGCGCGCACGGCGGTGTTGCCCATGGCGAGCAGGAGGTCGAGACGGTTCGGGGCCTTACTGCTCTCGGCCTCGAGAAGCTTCATGGCGTCGTCGTTCTTGCCCTGCGCCATCTGGGTTTCGACCATGCCCATCAGGCCGCGGGAATTGGCGGGGTTCAACTGGTAGGAGCGGCGGAAGGCCTCGTCGGCTTCCTTGAACTTACCCTCGGCCAGGTTGACGACGCCCAACTGGTAGAGCGCGTCGGGCGAGCTGGGGTTGGCCTTGAGCATACCGTCGAGGATGGCGCGGGAGTCGTTGAACTTTCTCTGGCCCAACAGCGCGGCCGATTCGATGAGGCGCGCATTGATGTTGCCGCGGTCGAGCTGGAGAATGGCCTCGGCGGTTTTGAGGGCGGCGTCGAATTCACCGCGCTGGATCTGCAACTGAGCCAGGGCGAGGCGCGCCATGAGGTAATCGGGACGAAGCTCGATGGCCTTGGCGAACTGCTGCCGGGCCTGTTCCCACTCGCCGCGCGCGGCATGGGCGCGGCCGAGATTGAAGCGGGCTACCGGATTATCGGGAGCACGGGTGACCACGGCCTGCAGTTCGGCGAGCGCTTTGGCGACGTCGCCTTTGTCGAGCAGGAAGGTGGCGGCGAGCCCGCGCGAATCGTTGTCGCTGGGATCGGCTTTGAGAATCTCGTTATTGACCTCGGCCGCTTCGGAACGCTTGCCCTGGCGCATGAGGACTTCGATGACGCGCTTCTGATACGTGGATTTCTTCTTGGGATCCTTGACGAGACCGTCCTTGTATTCGCGGATGGCGGAATCGCCGTCGCCCATGCGGAGGTAGAAGTCGCCGACGGTCAGGTAGGCTTCGGGATAATCCTTGGCGTGCGACTTGATCTGATCGAGCACCTTGACCATGTCGCCGGGGCGCCGCTGCGCGTAGTAGTGCATGGCGAGCAGGGTGAGGAAGCCGTACTGCTTGGGATTGTTCTGGTAGGCGAGCTTGAGCACCTGTTCCGCCTGGTCGGGCTTCTGCTGGTACAGGTACATGCGGTAGAGGTCGCCGTACGCCCACTGGTACGTCTTGTCTTTGTCGATGACGGCGCGGTACAGCTTCTCGGCCTCGTCATACTGTTGCTTGAAAGTGAGGGAATGGGCGAGCTGCATCATCACGCCGGTCTGGCCGGGCTTGATCTGGTCGGCGCGGCGGTATTCCTGGATGGCGGCGTCGAGGAATTTCACTCCTTCGTCGGCGTGCCGGTCGCGAAAGGCGGCGGTGGCGCGCGAGTAGTTAAGGTCGCCGACGAGGCGGTGGCCGTCGAAGGAGTTGGGGTCGTGCTTGAGGAGCTGTTTGGTGAAGTCCTCGACCTGGGTCATGTAGGTCTTGTCGCCGCGGGCGACCTGGAGGTAGATTTCGGAGAGCCGGACCATGGCGTCCCAGCGGTCGGGCGAATCCTGGGGCAGGGTGTCGAGGGCGCGGCGGAAAGAACCCACAGCGCCGCCGATATCGGGAATCTTGAGGTAGGTGAGGGCCAGCTTGTAGTGCGCGGGGCCGTACTTGGGATCCTGCTTGAGAGCATTGCGGTACTGGATCGACGCCTCTTTATACCGTCCCTTGTCAAAGTATTTGTTTCCGCTCTCGTAATAGTGCTTCTTGACGACGTTAGGGTCGCGGCTGCAAGACACCAGGCCGAGAAGCACTGCCAGAATCACGGCCGGCAGACGAAATGTACGCATGCGTTCCTCGTAGACAAGGCATCAGCATTCAGGCGTCAGGCATCAGCAAGAACGTTGCGCTGAGCGCCAGTCGCTGCAATCTCGCTTCTAGATTATTACATGGCGACGCCCTGTAACGGCAGTTAGCTGAAGCCTGAGAACAAGGCATCAGCTTTCAGGCGTCAGGCATCAGCGAAAAGCGTTGCGAGACGCAGCCGGATGAGTGCCGGTCAGGCTTTGGCGGACGACAAACCGCGATCATACACCCACTGGGCTGACGGCTGAAGCCTAATGCCTGATGCCTGATGCCTTCATTGCACCGCCACAAACGGCACATTGGCGCCCGACGTCGGACTGCTCACGCCGCCGATTTTCAGGCTCACGGGGAGGGAGTCGCCGTTGATGTGGGCGCCGGGAATGGTACAGGTCACCTGGTAGACGCCGATGCTTCCGGGGAGCAGGCCGCTCCAGTTCACGATGATGGCGGCCTCCTTGATGAGCGGGTTGCCGAAGTAGAGATTGACGGGACCGGTCACGGCCAGGGGACTGGCAGGCGAAGGCGTGCCGGCGGTGACTTTGCCGCCGGTGGTGGTTCCCATCCCGGTGGCGTAGATGGTGAGCTTCTCGTCGCGGTGGCCGGGGTGGTCTTTGTCGACGCGGGTGCCGTCGCTGTGATAGATGGCGGGGCCGTCGGAATCCACGAAAATGGCGGGCGCGTACTTGGCGACGGTCACGTTGACCGAGGAAGAGGCGGCCTGTCCTGCAATGGAGCGCACAACGAGCGGATAGCGGCCGGCGGCGAGGGTGGTCGGCAACTGCGCGTTGATCTGTCCGGCGGAGGTGGCGATCAACGGAAGCGGGGAATTGTTCAGTGTCACGCAGGTTCCACCGAGGATGGTGGGGAGGGTGGTGGAGGCGGCAGATGCCGTGGTTGCCAGGTTGCGGCCGATGATGGCGATCAGACCGTTGGGCGCGACGGCCGGCTGGAAATTGGCGACATTGACCACGCCACTGGCGGGAACCGAAGGAGCCGGAGTGGAGGAGTTGCCCATGGGAACGATGCTGAGGCCGGAGGCGGTGATGACGAACGCGTTGGCGCCCGCGGGATCGACCGCCATGGAGCGGCCGAGGACATTGACACGCTGGCCGGTACGCGCGATGGTGGCGGGAGATTCGAGGCCGGCGGCGGAAGCGGCGGTCTGGAAGCTGGTGACATCGACGACTTCCGCGAGGCCGGCATCGGTTGGAGCGGCGTTACCGGCGGTTACCGGGGTCGAATAGCGCGCGAAGAGCTGGCCGGTGACGGCAGCGACGGCAGACACGGGCCGGCCGGTTCCGGAAGGTCCGCCCGGCGAAGGAAGGCCGCCGCCGCCCACGGGTCCGGTGGCAGAGGAACCGATGGGCGTGAGCGCCTGGTTGAGCACCTGGTCGTTGACGAGATAATACTGGCCGTTCGGGGCGGCGGCGATGGGACCGTAATAGCCTTGGATGGGAGTGGGAATCACGGAGCGGGCGGCGACGAAATCGTCGTCGGACGAGCTGTAGAGGAAGGCCGTGCCATTGCCGCCGAGGATGAGGACGTACGCGCCTTCAGGCGTGGACGCCATGGTTTGCGGAGCGGGCACGGAGCGGAGCGTGCCGAAGATATTGGGATTGAGCAGGCGCGGGACGACGTTGTTGCCGACGATGCGCCAGAGCGTGCCGTCGCTCATGATGAGCTGCACGCCGCGCTGGCTGGAGGCCATGAGCGCGGGGGTCACCACGGCGGCGGTGGAGTTGAATGGCAGCGCGGGATAGGCCACACGGCCGGTGGTCTTGCTGAGGGTGAGGTCCACTACGCTGATGGTTTCGCCACCGCCGCTGGCCACGTAGAGCGTCTGGCCGTCGTTGCCGAAGGCCATGGAGCGAGGCAACTGGCCCACCGGGATGGGCGCAAGGAAAGTCTGCTTCTGCATGTCGAAGACTTCCAGGCGATTGAGACCGGGGTTGGCGATATAGAGGCGCTGGCGGGTGGAATCGACCAGCAGGTCGGCGAGACCGGTGGCGCTGGCGCCCCAATCGATGGGGACGATGCTGCCACGCGCTTCGGCATTGCGGTTGTTCTGGAAGACGCGCACTGCGGGGACGATGTTGATGGCCTCGTTCGACTGAAGCAGGATTTGATCGGCAGCCGCGGTGCCGAGGTTGCGCGCGGCGGCGGAGTTGAATTTCGCGGTGACGTCGGCGCCGTAGGATTTCGCGGCCGCGGTGACGGTCGCGGACGTGGAGGCGGGGGCGAGCACCTGCGCGGTGACGGTCATACGGCTGCCGCCGCCGATGTTGCGCACCGGAATCACGGCCGAATTGATGGCCGCGGTGACCCCGCACTGGTCGCTGCCGAGCAGGGCCACGTTGGAATCAGGCATGGCCAGGGGCTGATTGCGGACGGTGCCGATGGGCAGCACGATGAATCCGGATTGGGAGATGGCGTAGGCCGTGGCGCCGTCGCTGGTGATGATCATACGGGCGCCGAGGTTCTCGGGGAGCATGATGCCCAACTGGATGAGGAGTGTGTCGGGCGTATTGACGGTCAATTGGGCGGCGTTGGTCTTGGCGGCGGGGTTGAGAACGGGGACGATGTTGTAGGCCGCGAGGAGTCCGCTGCCGTCCGGGGTGAACACGGCGCCGCCCTGGGCGGTCTGCGTTGCGAAGTTGGCGCCGGCGGGGAAAGTGTAGGGCGAGTTGGTCGTGTTCTGCTGGGCGAGCACGAGCAGAGTGGCGGTTTCAAAGAGCATGGAGCCGGAGAGGAACCGGCTGGCGTCGGGCGAGACGGCGAGAGCGGAGGAGATACCGGTGACGGTACGGGCGGCGAGGACCGTGGAGGAAGCGACATCGAAGACCCAGACGGAGCGGGTCGCGGCCTGCATGTGGACGCCGATGATCTTGGTCCCGTCGGCGGAGGCCTGGAGGCGGCTTTTGGCGGCGAAGGCCATGATGCCATTAGGAGGCGGGAGCGTGGGTGCGACGGGGGCCGGAGGGGTGACGGTAACGGCGGCGAGGGCCTGCGATGCGGCAGCCGAGGGATCGTAGGTGACGAGGACGTCGGCGCCGGTCCCGGTTCCGATGGTGCTGATGAGGACCTTGCCGTTGAATCCGACCGCGACGCCCTGCGGCTTGGCGGCGAGGGTGACGCTGGTGGTGGCGAAGGTGGCGGAGGTGAGATCGACGACGTCGAGCGAGGAAGCGTCGTAACATACGACGTAGAGGTAGCGCGGCGCGGTCGTGCCCTGCGGGGGAGAGATCGCGATGGCCAACGGGGTAGCCTCGGTCTTGATGGTGGCACTGAGGCGCGGGGGGTTGACGTTGGTGGCGTAGACTTCGACCTGGTTGGAGGCAGTGTTGACCACGTAGAGACGCCGGCGGGCTTCATCGATCGCGAGGTCGGCGAGCGGCTGAGGATGGGAAACGACCGTTCCGAAGGTTGCGGCGAGACAGGGCAGCGCACTCAGGAAGAACCAAAGGGCCCGGAAGACTTTCATTGATTAACCTACTATAACCCACTGCTTAGGGACGAGTTGCGGGTTTTTGGCGGGCGGTTTGCGCGGCGTTTTGCCGCACGCGGGCCGGTGACTGGAGTCACCGCATTGGGCACGGCGCGCGGGCAGAATCGAAGTATGACGACACTCAACATGGACATCACGGTTGGCCGGATCGCGGCGGAGACACCGGCGTCGATCCGGGTATTCGAAAAGTACGGGATCGATTTCTGCTGCGGCGGAGGGACGGCGTTCGCCGAGGCGTGCGCGGTCCGGGGGCTGGCGGCGGAAACGGTCATGGCTGAAATCGAGCGCGCGGCGCAGGGGCCGGGCGAAGACCGGACGGACTGGGGGACGGCGCCCGTCGGAGCGCTGATCGACCACATCATCGGGACGCATCATTTGTACCTGAAGGCGGAGCTGCCGCGGCTGGAGGCGATGCTGGCTAAGGTGATGGCGGCTCACGGTGACGCGGTGCCGGCGATCGCGGAGGTGTTCGGGCCGATGAAGGAGGAGCTGGAGGCGCACCTGATGAAAGAGGAGATGATTCTGTTTCCGCTGATCCGGTCGGGGCGCCCGGGAGCGATGGGGCCGATTCGGGTGATGCTGGCGGAACACGATTCGGCGGGCGAAGCGCTGAAGCGGATGCGGTCGCTGACGGACGGGTACAAGGCGCCGGCGCAGGCGTGCAATACGTGGCGGGGCTTGTACGCGGGGCTGGAAGAGATGGAGGGGGATTTGCACCGGCACATTCACCTGGAGAACAACATCCTGTTTCCGCGGGCGCTGGGCGGGGAGTGAGGGAGACGGGTTCTCCGGCTGGGACTCGAAAAGGAAGGTCGCCATCTCAGCCGGCGGTCACCTTCCGATAACGTCTGTCGTTCTGCTGGCGCAACTTTGAAATATATCTCGCCGCGCCCTTGAGTTCGGGTGGTCCTCGTCCTTCCAGTTGGCGGCAGAGGACTCAACGGCTTTGAGCTGCCGAAAGCGCATGAGTTTTTCCTCGGCTGCCTGGGTGAGGAACGCGCTGCCTTGACGCCTGCCGACCAGTTGTTCGATGTCTCTGACCAACTCCTCAGGTATTACGACGTGGGCGCGCCTTGTGCTCATGGTATGGGACAGGCTGAAGCCTGTCCTACAGTTAACAGTGGTATAATCCAAACTTATGTCCGTTCCCTAATCCGCACTCCTCGGGAATCCAGGGTTCCCGCTCACGCAGATCTGTACGGGAGGTCTCGGAGGCCACCGTCGCAGAAACCAACAAATTCAAAATAAAGGAGTTTCCTGGATGAAGAAGCTATTTGCCGGTGGTTTGTTCATGGTGGGCGTAGCGTCGATGCCGGTGGCACTGTCGCCGGGGCAGAGCGCCGTCCGACCTATCCGCGACTATAGCAACGACCCCAGACTCGTCAAGCTCCGCGGTTTTTTTCAGAAGTGGGCATGCCCCGCCGAGCGATATTCGGACACCTTTCTCGAAGCCGCCGATGTGAACCGGCTGGATTGGCGCCTCTTGCCCAGCATCTGTTTTGTGGAGTCTACCGGAGGAAAAAGCGCGCACAACAACAACCTTTTCGGCTGGGATTCAGGGCGCGCGCACTTCCCTTCTCCCGCTGCCGGTATCCACAGTGTGGGATACCAGCTTTCGCATTCCGACCTGTACCGCGCCAAGAGCCTCGACGGGCTCCTGCTGACCTATAATCCGAATCCGGATTATGTGCAACTTGTGAAGTCCGTCATGCGACGGATTCACCCATCGCCGAAGGTCGCGGCGCTGGCCGATTCCTATTCGAGGAACCGGACGCCGATGTAAAGGCCACCAAAGAGGACGATCGAAATCACAGCAACCATGGCCCAGCGGAGATAGCGCTCGGTCTTGTTGACCGCCTGGTGGTCATCTTCCCTGATCCGATCTGCGAGGCTGTCGAACATACGAACCTCCCTAAAAGGCCAGTATGAAAGTCGCGAACAGGGTTATGTAAACTGAGCACCCGTCTTGCCTCCGGATGCCTACCACAAATGTACTCCCAAAAAGCGGAGTTAGCTATCTTTTTGTAACAGGGTGGTGAGGGATACTACGGCTGCAAAGATCGGCGGACGACGAAAAACGACCGTCTGCGGCACATGGGGGCGTTGACAAGGGTGAAGTGGTCGCGTATATTGGCTAACATACTGATCTCACAGTGCTTTGCGCGTGGTTCAGCTACATGGTCTCGCCAACGGGCTCCGAATTGCTCACCATAGGCCCAAGGCTCGGGGATCAGGGACCGCCGGAGGCTGAATGGCCGTAGACGAGAACAACGAGCACCAAGACCCCTCAGTGTCGGAGAATTACGAGGATCTGCTCGAGGACTACAGTCATTTTGCGCCTCCATCGGCCGATCAGGTACTGCAAGGGACGGTGCTGGGCATAACGGCCAAAGACGTCATCATCGACTTCGGTTACAAGTCCGAAGGCATCGTGCCGCTGGAGCAGTTCCTCTCGCCAAGCGGCGAAATTACCGTTCAGCGCGGCGACGTCGTCGATGTGATGATCGATCACAGCGGCGAACCGGTGGAGGGTTACGTCCTGCTCTCACACACGCGAGCCGCGCGGCTGCGCATCTGGGACCACCTGGAGAAAGCGCAACAGGAAGGGCTGGTGCTGTCGGGGCGCGTGCTGGGCCGCGTGAAGGGCGGCCTGGCGGTGGACGTGGGAGTGAAGGCGTTCATGCCGGGGTCGCAGGCGGACCCGCGGCCGATCCACAATCTGGATTCGCTGGTGGGGCAGGACATCCCGATCAAGATTATCAAGCTGAACCGGCGGCGCGGCAACGTGGTGGTCTCGCGCAAGGTGGCCATCGAAGAAGAGATCAATGTCCGAAAGAACGCCACGCTGGAGCACCTTGTGGAAAGCGCGGTGGTCACGGGCGTCGTCAAGAACCTGACCGATTATGGCGCATTCATCGACCTGGGCGGAATCGACGGGCTGCTGCACGTGACCGATATGAGCTACGGGCGTATCCAGCATCCGAACGAGTTGTTGCAGGTGGGCCAGGAATTGACGGTCAAGGTGCTGAAGTTCGACCGCGCGAAGGAGCGCGTGTCGCTGGGGTTGAAGCAGCTCGAGCCGGACCCGTGGGAAGCCGTGATGGAGCGATACCCGGTTCATGCGCGGGTCATCGGGCGCGTGGTCAACGTTACCGACTACGGCGCATTCATCGAGCTGGAGGCGGGCGTGGAGGGGCTGATTCACATCAGCGAGATGACGTGGTCGCGGCGGATGAAGCATCCGTCGAAGGTAGTAAAGGTCGGCGACCAGGTGGAGGCGGTGGTTCTGGAGGTGCATCCCAAGGAGCGGCGGATCTCGCTGGGGTTGAAGCAGCTCGAGCCGAATCCATGGACCACGATCGACAGCCGGTACAGCGTGGGCAGCGTGGTGGAAGGGCGCGTCCGGAACATGACCGATTTCGGCGCATTCATCGAGATCGAAGAAGGCATCGACGGACTGGTGCACGTGAGCGATCTGAGCTGGACCAAGCGCATCAAGCATCCGAGCGAAGTACTGAAGAAGGGCATGATCGTGCAGGCGGTGATCCTGAATATCGATTCGGCGGCGCACCGGCTTTCGCTGGGGATCAAGCAACTTCAGCCGGACGCGTGGGAGACCTACTTCCAGCATCACCAGGTGGGCGATATGGTTCACGGGCGGGTGTGCCGCCTGGCGAGTTTCGGAGCGTTTGTGGAACTGGCGGAAGGCGTGGAAGGCCTGTGCCACTGGTCGGAGGTACCGGGGTACACGGGAAGGCGCGGATCGGAGGAGCCGCCGCTGCACGTGGGTGAGGAGCACGATTTCAAGGTCATCAAGATGAGCGAGGCGGAGAAAAAGATCGGGCTGAGCCTGCGGGCGGTGAGCGACGACGAAGAGAAGACGCGCCTGGAAGACTACCAGAGGCAGGCGGCGGCGGCAACGACGACGATCGAAGAAGTGATGAGCTTGAAAGACCGCCATCATGAGTAGGGGGGGGCCCAAGGGCGGGCGGCAACAGTATAAGAGCTTGCAAATCTACGCGATTCAAGCGATACTGCGATTTCGTAACAGGAACAAACGATGAGGAGATTGCGATGACGAAGGCCGATCTGATTGAGGAAGTCTCGCGGGTGGTGGAAATGACCCGGAAGGAATCCGAGGTCATCGTGGAGGCTATATTCGACAGTATCGTGCGCTCCCTGCGCTCCGGCGATAAGATCGAAATCCGCGGATTCGGCAGTTTCCGCACGCGCCAGCGGCAGCCCAGGATCGGCCGCAATCCGAAGACTGGCGCCAGGGTCGAAGTTCCCGCCAAGAAGATTCCGTATTTCAAACCGAGCAAGGAGCTGAAGGACGTAGTGAACAACTCGACGGGGGCTCCCGACGCTTCGCCAGCCCCACCCGCGCCGGAACAGATTCCCAATCCGTAACGTGGACTATCTCTGGACGCCCTGGCGTTATTCCTACATCACGGCACCGGAGGTAAAGGACAGGTGTGTCTTTTGCGCGGCGGCGGCCGGCTCCGATGACCGCGCGAGCCTGATTGTGCACCGCGCGCGGCGCAACTTCATCATCCTGAACCGGTATCCGTACACCAACGGCCACGTGATGATCGTGCCGTTCGAGCACGAGGCGTCGCTGGTCGCGGTGGCCGAGGAGACGCTGATGGAGATGATGGTGCTGGCTCGGCAGACGGAGAGCCACCTGCGTTCGATCTATCACCCGGACGGCATGAACATGGGGATGAACCTGGGGAAATCGGCTGGCGCGGGCATCGGCGGGCATATCCATTTGCACATGCTGCCGCGGTGGACAGGGGACACCAACTTCATGACGGTGACGGGCGAGACGCGCGTGCTGCCCGAGGACCTGGCGGTGACCTGGGAAAAGCTGCGCGCGGCGTACGCAGCGGCGGCGGACTGAGTAAGGCTATCAGCTTTCGGCTATCAGCTATCAGGGCGGCGCGAGCGCAGGCCGAAACGCGAAGGCTCTTTCTTGTTTTGGCGATGGGTGCGGTTTCGTGCGGACGGCCGGACCCGCTGCCGGGGCTGCCGCGGGTGATGCTGTGGGCGTGGGAGCGGCCGGAGCGGATGAGCTTCGTGGATCCACGCGCGCGGCGGGCGTGTGCCGGTCGAGTCTGGGCATCTCGACGGATGAGCCGTTGTATGCGGCGCCGCACGCGCGGCGGGTGTGGGTGTTTCATCCGAGGCCCTGGACGCCGGAGGCTACCGTGCTGCAATGCAGATTGCGCGGAGGTGGGCAGGTGGGAGTGCTGCGCCCGCATTTCTACCGGAGGGATTTGCTGCTGGCGTACCGGACGTTGTCGGGCTTGCCGCCGGCGGGCGCGCGGGCGGCGGGCCGGCGTGAGGCGGTGGCGGCTTCGGAGGCGCCGCGCAGTCCGGTAGAGGTCTGGATGGACGCGCGGAAAGCGATCACGTCGGTGCCGGCGCCGAAGGAGGTTCGAACGGACAAAAAGGTCCCGGGGTCGGACTACGAGTTTTTTCAGAATTGCCTGGACGACGCTTTGGTGAATGCGGCGACGACGCTTTCCAAGCGTGTGGCACAGTGGGGCGCGGGGAGCGCGAACGTGGCGGAGTGGGTTCGCGGGCAGGACCAGGTGTTTCAGCATCACCTGGACGAGTCCAGCGACGAGGCCCCGGCGGAGATGAGCGACGTGGTGGAGTGGATCAAGACTTTTCAGGCGCGCGAGCCGGCAATCGCTGGGTGGCGCGAAGCGCACGATTCCGTGGCTGGTGGCGGCGCTGGTGTCGGCGGATGTGAAGGACCCGGCAGGGGCCGAGCTGATCGCAGCAGCGCACGCTGTGCCGGAAAGCTCTCCGGCGTGGGCGAGCGTGACGTACTGGGGAATCCGGCGGCAGATTCTGACAGGAGATCCCGATGCGGCGCGGAAGTGGGCGGAACAGGTGCTGGCGGCGAAGCCATCGGTTGCGACAGCGAACCTGCTGCGCGCCGAGCGGCTGGTGCGCGCCGGGTTCAACCGCGGGACTCCCGTGCTGGAGCGCGACATGGTGCGGGACAACTGGTGGTCGCTGCTGGAAGAACGGCCGGACGGAGACCGGGACGCGAATCACGAGGCGCTATACGATCTCTATCCCGAGGGCGAGATGGGGCCGGAGGCCCTGCACCGGGTGGTGGAAGCTACGCACTACGGGCCGGCGGACGGAAAGAAGAGCAAGGAATACTCGAAGCAGGCGTTCGACATTCTGCACCGGCGGTATCCCAATTCTGAGTGGACGAAGAAGACGAAGTACTGGTATTGAGGCTGCAGACAGAACCACGGGCCAAGCCCGAAGGCCGGGCCCGTGGAACCGATCTGGAAGGCCTCAGAAGTGGAGTCTTAAACCGAACTCCATGTTGCGCGGCGTGCTGACCGTGCCGGTGATGCGGCCGAACGTCGTGGGCGACGTCAGGGTCATCGCCGGGGAGGACATCACCACGTGGTTGAACACGTTGGTGAACAGGAAGTTGAAGTCAGCGCCCACGCCTTCGCGCCAGAACGAGATGGACTTGTGAACGCCGAGGTCCATGTTCCAGCGCGGGCTGTAGCGCATGGCGATGCCGCCGCACTTGCCGTCGAAGCCGAGGATGCACCGGCGGAATTCGTTGAACACCGTGGCCGGATCGGAGAACTGGTTGACGCCGGCCGGGTTGTTCGTGCCGATGCCGCCGCTCCCGGAAACGTTGTAGTTGACGCCGGTGCCGCCGGTGAAAGGCGCGGCACCCTGTGCATTAGTGGTGAAGGCAGTGGTGGCCGACGAAGTGGTGCTGACTTCACCGAACGACTGGCAATTGCTGCAGCCGCCCTCGCTATAGCCCGGCGCGAACGGTGTGCCGCTCTGTGCCGTGAAGATCGGCGAGAAGGTCCACCCGCCGAGCAGCTTGCCGACTACGCCCTTTTGCCTCTCGAAGACTTTCGGCTGGTAGTAGAGGGCGACGTTGTAGAGGAACTTGATGTCGTAGCTCTGCAAGCCGTAGTTGTTCGCGAGGTCGTAGTTGTCGATGGCGGTATTGGAACTGGTCGCCTGCGACGTGGTTCCGGTCCCGAGCGCCCGGCCCCAGGTGAAGTTGCTGGTGGCGGAGATTCCGTGCCAGTCGCGGATGCGGTGGGTGATGAAGAGCGCGTTGTAGTTGCCGTAACCGAGCGCGGTGTTCAGCAGGTAGG
This sequence comes from Candidatus Acidiferrales bacterium, assembly GCA_035499435.1. Classification (GTDB taxonomy): domain Bacteria; phylum Acidobacteriota; class Terriglobia; order Bryobacterales; family Bryobacteraceae; genus Solibacter. The sequence continues at coordinate 27,266 of DATJYW010000054.1, forward strand.
TGTAGCCCTGGCTGGAAAGGCCTGTTCCCAGAGGCTGAGACATCAGGCTGCGGCCGAGTGTCCAACCCGGAGCCTTGTAGAGCGCGGTCCAAAGGTCGGAGACGGCGGTGTTTTTGATCGCCGTGGTATTCTTGGCGGCGACCGCGGCGGTGCAGCTCGAGTAGCCCTGGCAGTATGCGCCGGTGGGTCCGCCGAGAGCGGCTTCGAAGAACGGCTGGGGCGCGGGTGTGCCACCCGCGTTCACGGCGAAATAGGTGTTGGCGTACGCATTGGCGAAAGTCTGCCCGCCCAGCGTAGTCATGTACGGAACCGAGTCCAGGTTCATGGCCAGCAGTTCATTCCTGATGATGCGGCCGATGTAACCCACTTCCATGCTGAACGACTTGTTCAACTGGCGCTGGACGCTGACCGTGAGGTTATCGGTGCGCTCGGGCCGGTAATTGGGATCAAGAGCCGTCACGTCCGCGGCCGTGGCTCCCTGGACACCAGGGATGAACGGCTGCGGCAGAGTGGCGGACGCGGTCGGGATGGGCGCGACGTTGCCATCGGGGCCGATGCGGAAGACCGTGCTCGGATCGACGCCATTGTTGCCGGTGCACGCACCGGTCTTGCTGGGACCCGCGCAGGTGGTGGCCTGGAGCAGGCCCGGGGGCAGCATGGGCACCAGGACCTGATTGACGCCGTTCAGACGGCCGAACAGCCGGCCGTAGCCGGCGCGAATGACGGTCTGGTTGTTGCCCAGGAGTTTGCCAAGGATGCCATCGGTGTACTTGGGGCTCCATGCCACCGACAGGCGGGGGCTGAACCCGGCGTAGAACGGATTGTAGGGATACTTGAGGCCGTTTCCAACGTTATTGACGGTCGCGAAGGCCATGATCGGCTGGTAGACCGAGCCGGCCAGCGCCGCCTTTTCGCGCTGTGCCAGGTAGTCCTGGGCGTTCACCTGGACGCCATCCTGGGTAAGCATGGTCACCTGCCTGCCTTGGGATTCGTACGGCGGCATTTCCAACTGGTAGCTCAAGCCATAGGAGATGGTGACCGTGGGCTTGATGTGCCAGGTGTCGGTGAAATAGGTGTTGTAGAAGGGGATGACAGCGCTGGCCACGGCGCTCGATCCGATCGGGCCCAGGGCCAGGTTGGAGCCGGAGCGCGTGTAGACCACCTGCGATTGCGAGATCATGCCCAACACGTAGGCGTAGTACGTGTTCCAGTTGGCTTGCTGGTTGGTGGGCACGGTGGAGGGATAGGCAAAGCTGCCGAAGTTGGTATTGGACGAAGTGACCTGGTAAACGATCTGGTTGTTGATGCCCTGACCGTTGTCCGTGCGCGAGTGGACGTAGTTGTTGCGCTGCCAGGATCCACCGAATTGGAACAGGTGATTGCCTTTGATCATGGTCAGGTCATCCTTCAGCAGATGGTCGTGGCTGTTCCAATAGCGGGTGCGTGTGTTCTGCGTGTTTACGTTGTAAGGGATAAGCGCATTGGAGCTTTCCCCGGCGATCTCGACCGCGCCACCGAGGCCGGCCAACTGCGGCGGATCGCCGAGGGTGAACCACTGCCAGTAGTTGCGCGAATAGTTGTAACGGAAGTCATTGGTGACTGTGGGCGTAATGGAGCTTGTGAGGCCGGCGACCCAGAAGGTCGGCCTCTGTATGCGGGGAGCGGTTGCCAGCGGCGTGCCGAGCGTGCCTCCGAGCAGGCCGCCGATGTCCACCTGGTTGGTAGACAGGCTGGTCACGGTCGAATAGCGGTAGCTGGCGAAGAAGCGGTTCTTCTCATTGAAATCGTGGTCGATGCGGCCCACCCAGGAGTTCTGGGTGAGCGGTGCGCGAATGGTCGAGATGTAGCCGCCCACGTTCACGCCGTCGCCGGCGGCGCCGGTGAAGTCAGTGGGAACGGGCATGTATCCCCAGAGTTTCTGGACCACTGGGCTAATGCCGATACCGCGCGGATCACAGTTGGTGCTTCCGCAAACCGACGGGTTGTAGGTCACGCCGTTATAGGTGACCGCATAAGGGTTGAGGTTGTACGACTGGTATTTGCCGGTGGAATCGGCCACCTGGATGACGCCGAGGCGCAGCAGCGGCGAGGGCGAATTGCGCTCGTAAGGCGCCACGTTCGGGAAGCGGCTGCCTTCGTAGTTAAAGAAGAAGTAGGTCTTGCCGCCGGCGAACTTGGGAAGCATGACGCCGCCGATGGAACCGCCGAAACGGTTGCGATGGTTGGAAGGCAGGGGCGTGTACGAAAGGTAGCTGGACGTACCTACGGTACCCGACGGCGTGTGATTGTTGCCCCAGGAATTGGCGGCGCCGACGTTGGTGGCGAAGTAGTAGCCATACAGCGCGCCGTGATAGTTGTTGGTGCCGCGTTTCGTCACCATCTGGATCTGGGCGCCGATGGAGCCGGAGAAGTCGGCCGTCTGGTTGAAGCTGCCGACTTTGAATTCTTCGATGCTTTCCACGGGTGTGGGCACGATGCCGGAGGGGCTGCCGCCGGTCTGGGTGCCGCCGAGGCCGGTGAAGTTCGTGACATAGCTGGTGTTGTTGCCGGCCATGTCATCGGAGTTGTTGCCGCCGTCAATACTGAAAACGTTTTGGTCCTGAAACGCGCCCGCGGTGTAACCGCCGAGAGTGGTACCCGGCTGCAGCACAGCCAAACTCGAAACGTCGCGGCCCATGTTGGGCAGCTTCAGCAAGGCTTCGGCAGTGAGTGTGGTGCCGACCGTCGCGTTGGTGGTTTGCAGATCTGCTCCGGCGGCAGCGGTGACCTCGACCGTGGTGGTAGTGGAGCCGATCTTCAACGTTGCGTTGATGGTTAGTGCGGTGCCGATATCGACTTTTTGGGAGCCGATGCGATGCACCGCAAATCCCTGTTTGCTGATGGTAATCGTGTAGTTGCCGGGCTCCACGTTGACGATCACGTATCGGCCGCTTTCATTGGTTAACGTGGTCTGCGCGGTGCCGGTTGCCATGTCGAGGATTCGCACCTCGGCGCCTACGATCGCGGCGTTCTGTTCGTCGATGACCTGACCGGCGATGGTTGCAGTGGATGTCGCCTGCGACCACGCAGGCACCGCATGGAAGAGAATCAGCATCGCCGCAAGAGCGGCGAAGGAACCACAGAAACGTCTCATCGTACCCCCTTGATCAATGGTCAATACCCGTCTGAGCGAGCGTAAAGATGCAGCTTGCGTCCGTTAAGCGCAAAAGCAGGGAAGCGGGACAGTCCCAACAATTAACCCCTCTCAACACTCGTTCAGATCGCGGCATGGAAGCAATCGCACGCGCGCGATTTGGCACAGAGTATTGGTGAAGTTTATTGCGAGGTTTACCCCGCTGTCAAGCAAATATTTTGAATGGGTTGCAAAGGTGAATGTTGCGGTGAATTTCCGTAGATGTTAACTACGATTTATGGTTTTACGTAGTCAAGCGAGCGGACGGACCAATAGTTTTTGGTAGTTCGGCCGCCTTGCGTACCAGTACAGCCGGAACGTTAATTTCAAAAGCGGAGCTTCAAACTGAACCAGTGTCTCTCGGAATCGATGAGCTTCGGTTGATGCGCCCATGGCAGTTGGCGAAGTGATCGTGGGAGGCGGAATCGCGATCGCCACGGTACTATCATCATTCCATGTATGCGGTCGAACTAGCCGGCGTCACCAAGACCTTCGGAGAAGTTGTCGCCGTAGACGATCTCTCCCTCACGGTGCCGGCCGGTTCCGTATTCGGCTTCATCGGTCCTAACGGAAGCGGCAAAACCACCACCATCCGGATGATTGTCAATATCTTTTATCCGGATCGCGGGACGATCCACGTGCTGGGCGAGCCGATGAACGGGCACCGCACCGGCCTCATCGGCTACCTTCCGGAAGAGCGCGGCCTCTACCGCAAAATGGCCGTCCGCCCGCTGCTGGAGTTCTTCGGCGAACTACGCGGCGGGCGCAAGGTTGAGAAGGAAGTCCGCTACTGGCTCCAGCGCTTCGATCTGGCGCACTGCGCCGAGCGGCGTGTCGACACGCTGAGTAAGGGCATGAGCCAACGCGTCCAATTCATCGCAGCCGTGATACCCGAACCCAAGCTGCTGATCCTGGACGAGCCTTTCACGGGCCTGGACCCGGTGAGCGCCGACGCCCTGCGAGACGCCATCCTCGATCTGCGCCGTCGCGGGGCTACCGTCATTCTCAGCACCCACGATATGGCGGTCGCGGAGACCCTCTGCGACCAGATTTTCATGATCTTTCGCGGCCGGAAGGTTCTGGACGGCACGCTGGCCGAAATCCAGGCCGAGTACGGGAACGATACCATCCGAGTCACGGTGGAGGACGGGATGGCCGCCGCGGGAGATCTTCCCGGCGTCGAAAAGGTGCGCGACCTGGGGCAGGTGCTGGAGCTCCGCATGAGCCACGGCTGCGATCCGCACGAGGTTTTGAGGTGCCTGGTGACACGCAGCCGCGTCACCAGCTTTTCCGTGATCAAGCCCTCGCTGCACGACATCTTCGTGCGCATTGCCGGACCCGCCGCCGAGGAGGCAGCCGATGCGTAAGGTGCTGCTGATGGCCAGGCGCGACTACGTGGAGAGCGTCAAGACCAAGGCATTTATCCTGGGCCTGATCGTGGCGCCACTGCTGTTCGGCGGCGGATTTCTGGGCATCGCCATTCTCAAAAAGAAGCCGGACCTGCGCGACAAGAACATCGCCATCCTGGACCACACCGGCGTGGCAGCCGAGCCGATCATGCGCGCCGCGCGAGAGAAAAACGGCCGGGAGCTGTTCGACAAGACGACCGGCAAACAGATCGCGGCGCGCTACGTGTTCGAAGCCGTGGCGAACACGGCGGACGCATCCCTGGCGCTCTCCGACCGCATCCGCAGCCGCGAGCTCTTCGGGTTCATCGAGATCTGGCCCGCCGCACTGGAAGCCCCGCCCGACGAGCCCGCTACGGAAAAGGAGCGCGACAAGCTGCCGCCCCGGGCCGGCTTCTACAGCAACGCCGGCGCCATCGACGAGACGCGCGCGTGGCTGCGCGATCCGGTCAACCGCGGCCTGCACGCGGTGCTGCTCTCCCGCCTCCACTTGCCCGATACCGAGCTCAAGGCGCTGCTGGCGACGGTGCCGCTCGAGCCCCTGAGCCTGGTGGCGCGCGATCCCAAGACCGGCCGGCTACAGGAGGCCAAGAAGAAAGACGAGGTCCAGGAGTTCGCAGCACCTTTCGGGCTGGTGCTTCTGCTGACCATGATCGTCATGGTGGGCACGGCGCCCATGCTCTCCGCGGTCACGGAGGACAAGAATCAGCGCATCTTCGAAATGCTGCTGGGGCTGGCGACGCCTTTCGAGCTGATGACGGCGCGCGTGCTCGCCGCGCTGGGACGTTCGCTGACGAGCGCCATCTTTTATATAGCGGGGGCGCTGCTGGTGCTGCAGGGCATGTCGATGGTGGGGATGGTGCGGTTCGACCTGCTGCCGTGGTTTTTCCTCTACCTGGTGGCGCACGTGGTGATGCTCTGCAGCTTCGCCGCGGCGCTCGGGGCGGCCTGCAACAGCCCGCAGGACGCCCAGAATCTGGCAGTGGTCCTGGTGGCGCCGGTGATGGTTCCCTATTTCATGCTGGTGCCCGTGATGCAGTCGCCGAACGGCGGCATGGCGACGGCGCTGTCGCTGATTCCGCCTTTCACGCCGCCGCTGATGCTGTTGCGGCAGGCGCTCCCGGCAGGCGTGCCGTGGTGGCAACCGTGGGCCGGAATTGTCGGCGTGATCCTGTGGACCATCGGCGGCATTTGGGTGGCGGCGCGGATCTTCCGCATCGGCATTCTGATGCAAGGGCAGGCTCCGAAGCTGCGCGAGCTGATGCGCTGGGCGATCTCGGGTTGAAACGCGCCTGCGGCGCGGACACGCTGAAGCCTGTCCCACAAATACGCGAACAGCTATAAAATAGTTTTGGATCTGAAAGACATGAAATATCTGGTGCTTGCTCAGGCTCTGTTCGCTGCCGCGGCCGCGTGGTCTCAGCCCGCGACCCCCGCCTCCTTCGAAGTTGCGACCGTCAAAGTCGCGGCTCCCTGCTGCGCGCCCGGCCAATGGCGCGAAAGTAAGGCGATCGCCGACCGCATCGACTTCCGCTATGTCACGCTGAAGTACTGTCTGGCCTTTGCCTATGGAATCAAGGAATACCAGGTGGCCGGCCCGCCATTTCTCGGCGAGCTGCGATTCGACATCCTCGCCAAGGGTCCGGAAGGCACGCGCCGGGAGCAGCTCCCGGCAATGATGCAGTCTCTTCTGAAGGATCGCTTCAAGCTCGAGGCCCACCAGGAGAAAAAGGAATTCAGCGTGTACGTCCTGCAGGTGGGCAAGAACGGGCCGAAGCTCAAGGAATCGTCCGAAGAGGATCAGGCCGCCGAAAACTCGGCTTTCGGGATGAGTATGAACGGCGGCGTCGGACACCTGGAAGCCAAGCACGCCGACATGGCTTCGCTGACCAACACCCTGCCCCGGCTGGTGGGCCGCCCCGTGGTGAACCAGACCGGTTTGACCCGCCGCTACGATTTCGATCTGGAATTCATGAAGGAAGACCTGGCCGGAATCGTCCTTCCGTCGACTGCCGGCGGGACCGCCCCGCCCGCCGCCGAATTCGGCACGTCGATTTTCAATTCGATTCAGCACCTCGGGCTTAAGCTGGACTCGCAGAAACTGCCGCTGGACACGATCGTCGTGGACCGCTCCGAAAAGACACCGACGGAAAACTGAGCTTCGACGCGTGCGAGGATAGGGTGAACGTATGGCCGAGCTCACCTCTGCACTCCATCCCGATCTGAGCGGGCGCGTCGCGCTGGTCACGGGCTCGAGCCGCGGCATCGGCAAAGCCCTCGCGCTGCGGCTGGCAGCCTCGGGCGCCGCGGTCGTGGTCGCCGCCAAGAGCGAGCAATCCGCCGAGCGCCTGCCGGGCAGCATTCACGAGACCGTCGAGGCGATCCGCGCCGGCGGCGGACGAGCGGTCGCCGTGCCCACGGATGTGCGGGACGAAGAGGCGATCCGGCGCATGATCGAGCGCGCCGTGGAAGAGTACGGGCGCCTGGACATTCTGGTGAACAACGCCGGCGCCATCTGGCTGCAGCCGATCGTGCAAACTCCGGCGAAGCGCTTCGACCTGGTCATGGGAGTCAACGTCCGCGCGGCGTACCTGGCCTGCTACTATGCACTGCCCCACATGGTGAAACAGCGATGGGGCCACATTCTGAATATGTGTCCGCGCCTCTCGACCAGGCCGTCTCCGGGGAAGGTGGCTTACATGATTTCCAAGCTGGGCATGGCGTACGTGGCGCTGGGGGTTGCGGCCGAGCACGCGGCGGACAACATCGCGGGCAACACGCTATGGCCGCGCACGATCATCGAAAGCCAGGCATCCATCAATTGGGGCATGGCGGGTCCCGAGCAGTGGCGGACTCCCGAAATCCTCTGCGATGCGTCGATGGCGATTTTCTCGCAGGAGCCGCATACCTGCACCGGCCGGCAGTGGATCGACGAGGAGGCGCTTAGCGAGCTTGCCGGCATCACCAATTTCGACCGCTACTGGTGCCAGGGAAAGCCGCCGGCCAACCCGATCTATATCGATAAGTGGTAAGGCGCCTGGGATACAATGTGCGCATGCCGCAAGACCGCCGTACTTTCCTCGCCTCCACCCTGGCAGCCGCGCCCTTGTTTGTGCCGCGCACCGCGTGGGGGGCGAACGACCGTATCGCCTTCGGCCTGATCGGCTCTGGCGGCCGCGGGCGCTACCTGCAAGGCAACTTTCAGAAACTCGGCGCCGAGTGCGTTGCCATCGCCGAAGTCTACGAGCCCAACCTCAGTGCAGGGCTTAAAGCCGCGCCGTCGGCCAAGACGTACACGGACTATCACGAGCTGCTCGCCCAGCCCGGCATCGACGCGGTTGTGATCGCCACTCCCGATCACCAGCACGCACCCATACTCTACGCCGCGCTTCAGGCGAAGAAGGATGTCTACCTGGAGAAGCCGATGTCGCACTCCATCCCGCAAAGCCAGGAGATGATCGCCGCCGTCCGCCGCACGAAGCAGATCGTACAGATCGGCATGCAGCGACGCAGCGCACCCGCAGTTATCCAGGCCAAACAGAAATTCGATTCCGGCGTTCTCGGGAAAATCACCATGGCCAAGCCCATGTGGAACTGGAACGTCTCCAAGCCTCTGGACAACTCGCCGCTCCCCGGCAAGCTCGATTGGACGCGTTTCCTGGGCGATGCCAAACTGCGCGATCTGGAGCCGATGCGCTTCCGCTCGTGGAGATACTTCTGGGACTACTCGGGAGGCAACATGACGGATCAGGGCACGCACCTGATGGACGTCGTACAGTGGTTCACCGGTTCGGGCTTCGCGAAAAGCGCGGTCTGTATGGGCGAGCTTGCCAAGAACACCGGCAGCGAGGTTCCCGACGTTTTCTGCGCCGTCTTCGAATACGAAAAGCTTATGGCCACGTGGACCCTGAACTATTGCAACTCGTACGACAACGACTGGAGCATCCAGTTCCAGGGCGACGAAGGCACCATGATCCTCAACAACCTGGGCTACAAGATCTGGAAAGAGCCGTGGACGAAGAATCCGGATCCCGTGGAGCAGATGGCCGCGCCCATCCCGATCGAGCCCCACATTCAGAACTTTCTGGATTGCGTGACGTCGCGGCAGGAGCCGAATGCGCCGGTCGAAGTGGGCGCCAGCGCGGTGAGCGCGCCGCACCTGGCGAATGTCGCGTTTCACTCCAACCGCCGGGCGTATTTGAGCGCTGATGGTAAGACGGTGAGTTAGGGTAAGAAGATGAAAATCACCCGCCGCGATCTCGCCCTGCTGGCACCGGTGCTCGCCGCCGCGCAGACACCCAAGCCCACCCTGTCGTCGAAGGTCTACAAATACGGGGACCTGCCGGTGAAACCCAATGGCGGCAACGAAGGACGTGCAGTTCTCGACGGCAAGACCCACACGGGCTACCCCGTGGAGCTGCACATTACCGACCTCGGTCCCGGCCTGGCGCCGCACGCTCCGCATCATCACGTGCACGAAGAGATCCTGATGCTGCGCTTCGGCCAGCTCGATGTGACTATTAACGGCGCTACGACGCGCGCCTCGGCCGGCAGCGTGATCTACGTGAACTCGAACGAGGAGCACGGGTGGAAGAATCCGGGTCCGGATCGGGCACAATACTTCGTGATCGCGCTGGGCCGCGAATCTTCGTAACGCCCCGAAAGGAAGGCGCGCTGCGCGCGCGGGCAGGCCAGGAGGCCTACCCTACAAAAACCGGCAGTGTTATATTCACCTGCATGCTCCTGTCTCGACCAGTCGTCACTCGTGTAACGTTCGCCGTTCTTGCCATCGCGGCCCTCTGGCTAGCCTGGGCCCAACAGCCGCGCGCGCCGCTGACCATCGAAAAGGTCACCGACAACCTTTGGGTCATCATCGGCAACGGCGGCAACGTCGCCGTCATGCCCACCAGCGAAGGCGTGATCCTGGTGGACGATAAGTTTGCGCAGGACGCTCCGGAGATCGTCGCCAAGGTGAAGACCGTGAGCGACAAACCCATCCGCTACGTGCTCAATACCCACCAGCACGGCGACCACACCGGCGGCAACGACGCCATGATGGCCGCCAACGCCCAGATCCTGATCACCAGGCAGGCGCGCGCCAACATGGTGGCCGGCAAACAGCCGGGCCTGCCGCAAATCACCTACAACACGGAAGCCCAGGTCTTCCTCGGGGGCAAGGAGGTGGATGCGAAGTACGTCGGGCGGGGTCACACCAACGGCGACGCAGTGATCTACTTCCCCGGCGAGCGGGTGCTCCACACGGGCGACCTCTTCGTCTCCTCCGGCGCGCCCTTCTGCGACACTTCCGCCGGCGGCTCCATCAAGGAATGGGACGCGACCATCCGCAAGGCCCTCGAGCTCGATTTCGATACCGTGATCCCCGGCCACGGCGCGGTCGCCAAGAAAGCCGATCTCGCGAAGTGGGTGCAGACGCTGGCGACCATCCGGTCGCGGGTGCAGACTGCGTGCGCGGGAGGCGCCGCCGATGCCGCCAAGCGGCTCGACTTGAAGGATCTCGGCATGCCCACCATCGGGATGCTGGAGCGCGGCATGCCGGGCATGTGCAAGGAACTCGCGCCGTAAGAGCGTGTGCGATAATCGCCGCATGCACGCACGATTTTTCACGCTCGCGGCTGCCCTGTTAGCGGCCGCCGCGCTTCAAGGACAGCCTCCGCAAGGCATGGGCGGCCGGGGAGGGCCACAATCGGAGACCCTACGACAGGCAGCGCAGTTGCTTCGCGAAGGCAAGACGGCCGATGCGCTGGCGGCCGTGGAGAAGGAACTGGAGAACAATCCGAACTCGGGCCAGGCAGCCACCATGCTGGACAACCTCGGCGCGACTGCCGACGCGCGCAAGGTTTTTCAGCGCGCGCTGGACGCGGCCGCGGACGCCGGTGCGAAGGCCAACTGGCAGCGGCAGATGGCGATGTCGTACGCGTTCGACGGCGATTGCCGGAACACCGTGAAGTACGAGCAGATGGTGATCGCGTACTGGCAGACGCAGGAGCAGGCGCAGCCGCAGAACGCGTTCTACCAGGAAGGCGAGATGGCGAACGAGGGCGCGCGGGGGTGCATCGATTCCGGCGACCTGGAGACCGCCGAGCAGTGGTACCGCAAGGGGACGGAGATGGGGCTGAAGGAGCCGGAGCCGAAGACGCATCCGTCGAGCCTGTGGAACTTCCGCCTGGAGCACGCGCTGGGGCGGCTGGCGGCGCGGCGCGGCAATAAGGCGGAGGCGGCCAAGCACGTGGCGGCGGCAAGGAAGATTCTCGACGGCGATGCGTCGATGGCCGCACAGCAGGAGCGCTTCTAT
>DATJYW010000055.1:0-3137 GCA_035499435.1 Candidatus Acidiferrales bacterium
ACCGCGGGGTCGATCCGGTATCAGGGCTACTTCGCGACCGACACGATGCAGCTTTCGCAGAAGCTCACGGTGACGCTGGGCGTGCGATGGGAGATTCCGGGTGTATATACAGAACGCTACGACCGCCTGGTGACGTTCGACCCCAACCTGCCGAATCCGATCCTGCAAGGCCGCACGATCAACGGCAACCCCATCAACGGCGCGTTCGTTCTGGTCAATACGCCCGGGCATCCGGAGCGCGGGCTGCGGCCGGAGCACTACGACCTGTTTGCGCCGCGCGTGGGCGTGGCATACCGGCTCACCAGCAAGACGGTGATCCGCACGGGCGGCGGGATCTTTTTCATCCCTGCAACGGTGCAATTCCCCGAGGGGCCGTACGGCAACGTGGTCAACTACCTCAACCATGTGATGGTGGGAACCACCAACAACAACGCCACTCCGCAGAACACGCTGAGCGATCCGTATCCCGGCGGGTTCCAGGCTCCCCCGGGCCGCAACCCGATCTACCAGCAAGTGCTGCTGGGCGGGAACAACCGCGCTCCGCTGGAATACGCCAACTACGGCTACACGGAGCAGTGGAACTTTTCCGTGCAGCATCAGCTCACGCCGGGGCTGGCGCTGGAGGGGTCCTACGCGGGACTTCACGGCGTGCATCTGCCGCAGGGGGGATTCCAGCTCGACGCGCTGCCCTCGCAGTATCTCTCGATGGGCGCGGCATTGAACAACCAGGTGGACAATCCGCTCTATGGCCTGATTCAGAACGGACCGCTCTCCCAGCCGAAAGTGCAACAGGGATTGCTGCTCATGCCCTTCCCGCAGTACACCTCGCTGCCGGATCCGGGCGGGTACAGGGGCAACAGCATCTACCATTCGCTGCAGGTCAAGGCCGAGAAGCGCTTCTCCGACGGCGGCTCGCTGCTGGCTGCGTATACCTTCTCCAAGGTGATCTCGGATGTGGAGACCTTGACCACCTGGCTGGATTCCGCCAATGGCGTCTCGGGCATCCAGAATTGGAACGACTTCCGCAGCGAACGCGCGCTCTCCAGCTTCGACTCGCGACAGCGGCTGACCGTCAGCTATGTTACGGACCTGCCGTTCGGCAAGGGGAAGCGGCTGCTTTCCGATGTACACGGCATCAGCGACCGGCTGGTATCGGGCTGGGGTATCAACGGGGTCAGCACCTTCCAGGAGGGCTTTCCGCTGGGCTTCACTGCGACGCCGAACCAGCTCAGCGGGTTCAATTACGGCCTGCGGCCGAACGTGGCGCCGGGCTGCGACGCCGTCAAGACGGGCGCGGCGCAGGATCGCCTGCTGCAGTGGTTCAACACCGCCTGCTTCACGGTGCCGGCGGCGTACACATTGGGCAACGAGGGCAGAAACGACGCGCGCGTAAGAGGGCCGGGCATCAACAACTTCAATTTCGCGATCTTCAAACGAACGAGCATCAGCGAGCGCTTCAATCTGGAGTTCCGTTCGGAGTTCTTCAACCTGTTCAACCGGGTGCAATTCGGGCAGCCGAACCGGACGGTGACCACGTCGTCCACCAGCACCTTGGGACAAATTACGTCGCAGCTCAACGACCCGCGCCTGATACAGTTGGCATTGCGGCTAAGATACTAGACGGCTTTTTGGGGAAGATCATGGGAACGAAAACGACCATTGGGATCGCACACAGCGACGCAGACCTGGGTAAACCGGCGGAGTACACCAGAGAGCAGCTCGACCTGGTGAAGGCAATGATTCGGCAGGTCGCCGAGCAGACGATGGGGGGAATGCAAAACATCGTCCACAAGGGCGATAAGGTGCTGATCAAGATCAACACAGTGATACCGGTGCCGGCCAATGCCGGGTTTACCACGGATCCGCGCATGCTGGAGGCGCTGATCGAGCTGGTGAAGGAACAGAATCCGGGGCGCATTCAGATCGGCGAGCGGTGCGCCATGGGCGCGGACACGATGGAGGCGATGCGGGTTTGCGGCATCGTCGACGTGTCGCAGCGGACCGGGGTGGAGCTGTGCCCGTTCGAGCACGCCGAGTTCGACATGTACAAGATCGACCGGCCGATCAGCTTCAACGAATTTCCGGTGCCGCGGCCGGTGCGGGAAGCGGACTGCTACATCGGCCTGCCCAAGATGAAGGTTCACGTCCACACCACGTTCACGGGCGCGATGAAGCTGCAGTTCGGGAATCTGCCGAACTACGACTGGATGGTGCGTTGCCATCGCGACGACATTTATCAGAAGATCGTGAACCTGACGCGCGCGGCGAATCCCAAGTGGTTCGTGATGGACTCGCTGTACGCGTGCCAGGGGAACGGGCCATTCAGCCCGTACAGCGAAGACCTGATCAAGGATTTCAACACGATTTGCGGCGGGCCCGATCCGGTGGCCGTGGATACGGTGTGCGAGGCGCTGATGGACTGGGACTATCCCGGCACGAATGTGCCTTCCACCGTGCTGGGGGCCGCGGAGGGGCTGGGAACGAACCGGATGGACGAGATCGAGCTGGCAGGAGCGCCGGTCGATAAGGTGAAGCGGCGCTTCAAACGGCAGAGCACGATTCTGCAGGGGCAGTATCCCAACGTGAACCTGGTGATGGGATCGACCTGCGAGGCGGGATGCAAGGCGATCGTCCGCATTCAACTGGATCAGCTCAAGGCCGACGGCACGCTGGACCGCCTGGAAAAGCCGCTCACGATCTTCACCGGCCTGCAATTCGAGCAGCACATCAATAAGGTTGAAGGCGAGGTTCTGATCGTCGGCGATTGCGCCAAGGGGATGCTGGAAAAGTTTCCCAACGCGCGCTACTGGGGGGAGTGCGAGGAGTATCCCAACTGCACGCCGATCTGGGCGAACCGGCCCGACGTGGGCATTGCGAATTACGTGCGGCAATTGAGCGCCGTTCGCGAAGGACACGCGGGATAGGCCCATGGGAGGTTCGACGACTGTCCTGACGGGACGGCGTACGGCGCGTCCCGAGCCGATTCCACGAGCCGGCCACCTGTTGCGGCAAGGCGTGCTGAAACTGCTGGCGGTCAAGGACTCGGACATCCGCATCCTCACACTGGAGCAATGCCGCGACGCGGTGGACAAGGGCTTGCACGCGGGCGGCGCCTTTTCGGCGGTGATCCCGCTGAC
>DATJYW010000056.1:0-19742 GCA_035499435.1 Candidatus Acidiferrales bacterium
AGCGCCATCCGCCGGATCTCCTCGAACTCCTTTAGCGTCGGCAGTTCGCTCAGGTCTTTCAAGCCAAACTGGATCAGGAAGTCCTTGGTCGTCTTGTAGAGCATGGGCTTGCCGATCACGTTCTTGCGTCCTGCCACGGCAATCAACTTGCGCTCCAGCAAGGTCTTGAGCACACCGCTGCCCTGCACGCCGCGAATCTCCTGGATCTCGGGACCGGTCACCGGCTGCTTGTAGGCGATCACCGCCAGCGTCTCCAGGGCCGGAAGGGAGAGCTTTAGCGCCGGTTTCAAGCTCTTGACAAAATTGCGCACCGCCTCGTGATGCTCGGGCTTGGTGGCCATCTTGTAGCCGCCCGCCACCTCGCGGATCGAAACGCCGTGTGCCGGGTGGTCGAAGTCCGCCATCAACTGGTTCAGCAGTTCGCATATCCGGTCCGCCGGCTGTTCCAGCGCGGCCGAGATCTGCGCCAGCGTCAGGGGTTCCTCGGCCACGTAGATGATCGCCTCCAGCACCGCTTTAAGTTGGGTATCCTCCTGTGACGGCGGCGCGGACTCCCCAGCGGCCGCGTCCGTCGGCGCCATCAGCTCTTCGACCGAGAGTTCGGGTTGTGATTGCGATTCCAGTTCTTCCATTCTTCAGTGTTGGTCAGATGTAGTCTTTTTCAATCGCTTCGATGGCCGCCATCGGCTGCTCTCCCGCGAATACGGCGTCGAAATTGCCATGACGCTTGAGAGCGATCTCGCCGAATAGCTCCTTCTGCGTGATCATCACGGCCTGCATGCGCACCATTTCCAGCACCGCCAGAAACAGCGCGATCATGGCGCGCCTGGTACGCTGTACCTCGAAGATGCGCATGATGAATACCGGCTGATCCTCGCCGATTTCCTTGAACTGATCGCGCAGATAACGAATCATGTCGGCCACGGTCACGTCGGCCGATTCGACCTCGTAGACCGGCCGGTTCTTGGCCCGCTCCAGTAACTCGCTGAAAGCCTTCACCAGGTCGAACAGCGTGATCGCCAGGCCGGGATCGTCGTCTTCGGAAACAAACGCCTTCACCTGCGGATTGCTCCAGACGTTCTCCTCGATCATGCGTTTCTGCTGTAACATCTCGGCGGCATTCTTGAACCGCTCATGTTCGAGCAGCCGGTCCACCAGTTCCTGCCGGGGATCCTCCGGAGCCTCGCCCTCCGGCGTCAGCGCCGGGTCGCGCGGCAAGAGCATCCTGGACTTGATATGGATCAAGGTCGCCGCCATGTATACGAACTCCGCGCCCAAATCGATGTCCATCTCGCGCGCCTTGTCCAGATATTCGAGGTATTGGGCGGTGATGGTGGCGATCGGAATGTCTTTGATGTCGATCTGCTGCTTGCGGATCAGGTCCAACAGGAGATCGAGCGGCCCATCATATTGTTCCAGATGGAAGTTTAACGGCGATGACACTACTTGTCAGGGTAGCACGGGGCGTCCCCGTACGCCCGGCCGGCGGGCGGTCAGCGGCATGCGGAAAAGCCCCCAATATATCGTCAAAACCAATATTCCGGCCTGCGTTACATATGGTACAAATGGGAGAGCAAAGCGGGGCTTGTGCAGTTTTTGAGGGGATTTGCGGGCGCAGTCGTTTTCTGCGCTACTTTGGCCGCTCAGCAGATTGATGTGGCCGTAGTTGACCAGAGTAAACTGGCCGTGCCCGGCGTGCGCGTCGATCTCAAGTATCCCCCCTCCTCGGCATTCACCGGCGAAAATGGAGTCGCATCCTTCCCTGGCCTCCGCCCCGGCAGGCACCATATCTCCATAGCTCAAAAGGGCTTCGAATCCATCGAGCAAGACGTCGATCTGACTGCCGGAACCACCCAGCGCGTCGAGCTGACCCTTGTCCCGGCCTTGGAGCGCACCAAAATCGACGTGACCAGCGAGGCATCTCCAGTCGAACAGACCTCAGCTCCGGGTACCTCGGTCAGCGGCGCCACCGTCAAGGAACTGCCCAACCGCCCGGCTACCGTCGCCGAAGTGCTCCCGCTGGTTCCGGGGGTCGTCCGCGACGACAGTGGCGCGATCAAGATCTCCGATTCCGGCGAGCCCCGGAGCGCCCTGATTGTCAATTCCGCCGACGTCACCGATCCTGCTACCGGCGAGTTCGGACTCACAGTGCCGATCGACAGCGTCGAGGTGCTCAATGTCTTCCAAACCCCGTTCCTGGCGGAGTATGGCCGCTTCACCGCTGCCTTGGTGAGCGTCGAAACGCGGCGCGGGGGCGACAAGTGGAAGTTCGAACTCAACGATCCGCTGCCTGAGTTCCGGATCCGAAGCTGGCACCTTCGGGGCCTCAAGACCGCCACTCCACGCGTCAACTTCGAGGGCCCCATTCTCCCCGGCAAGCTCTTTTTCTCCGAGGGTATCGAGTACGAGGTGCGCAAGACCTCGATCTACACTCTACCCTTTCCTGACAATCAGAAGCTGAAAACCGGCATCAACTCGTTCAGCCAGCTCGATTGGGTCGCGTCCAGCAAGCATCTGGTGACGGCGACGTTTCACTTCGCCCCGCAGCGCCTGGGGCACGTGAACATGAATTATTTCAATCCCCTGGAGACTACACCGGATGCCAGCACCCACAACTACACCGGCACCATCGGCGACAAGGTGAGCATCGGCCGCGGTCTGCTGGAAACCACGATCTCGGTGACCGCCTTCGATGCCAAGATTTGGCCGCTCGGTCAGGACAACCTGACTCTCACGCCCTGGCAGAACACTGGCAATTACTTTGCCCAGCAGACCCGGTCCGCGGTGCGGATCTCCGGCCTTTCGACCTTCAGCTTCTCTCCTCTCAGGCGCTGGGGCACTCACCACTGGAAGGTGGGAACCTATGCCGCCTCCAGCAACGAGGATGGGCAGATCGCGGAGAATCCGGTCGACATCCTCAACGCCGAAGGCATCCTTACCCAGCGGCTTTCCTTCACCCGACCGCGCCAGTTCGATATTTCCGACGTTGAGACCAACTTCTTCGTCCAGGACCACTGGGTGATGTCTCCCCGGTTCAGCGTAGACCTGGGTACTCGGGTCGAATCACAGCAGGTGTCCGGCGCCTACCGCGTCGCACCTCGCATCGGCTTCGCCTGGAACCCTATCGAGGGACAAGGCACCACGATCCGCGGTGGAGCCGGCTACTTCTACGACCGGGTGCCGCTCAATGTCTACTGCTTCAACAAGTACCCGGATCAGGTCCAAACCTTTTACGGTCCTGACGGCGAAATCACCGACGGACCGTTTGTCTACCTCAACACTCTGGGCCAGGTGCAGGTACACCATCCGTTCCTGTTCCAGTCGCCGCAGGACGGGAATTTCTCCCCGCGCAGCACCAACTGGATGATTCAGATCGAGCAGCCAGTCTCCCCGCGAATCCGGGTCCGCACGGGCTACATGGAGAGCGTCTCCGACGGCCTCACCATCATCAACCCCGTCGCACCCGATCCGAACACCGGGTTCGGCGCCTATCTGCTTTCCGGGTCGGGAAGCGCTCACTACCGCCAGTTCGAGACCACCACCCGCTTCCGAATGACGGACAAACAGGAGATCTTTCTCTCCTACGTCCGTAGTAAGGGGCGAGGGGACCTGAACGACTTTTCCACCTTCCTAGGGAGTTACCCCGTACCGATCGTCCGTCCTAACTACTTCGGCAACCTACCCGCCGACCTTCCGAACCGGTTTCTGGCCTGGGGTCTGGTTAACTTACCCGCTAAGTTCAGTGTGGCTCCGGTGATCGAGTACCGGAGCGGATTCCCCTACTCATCGATCGACGCTGACCGGCAATATGTTGGAGTTCCCAACAGCTCGCGATATCCGACGTTCTTTTCAATCGACTCCAGGTTTTCCAAAGACATTAAAGTCAACCCCAAGTACGCCGTCAGGCTTTCGGTGGCTGGCTTCAATCTGACCAACCACTTCAATCCGGAGGTGGTGCACAATAACGTCGCCGATTACGCCTACGGCTATTTCTTCGGTAACCGCGGACGCCGCTTCACGCTCGATTTCGATGTCCTCTTTTAAGAGGCCAAAGTCCTTAATTTACGAAGAGTTACAGACGCGGCCCTTTGGAGCCACCAAAAAAGTGGACTTTTGGGCTACTCTGGGATAACCTTCACAGTTTCAAGAGCGTCTTCAACTGTGAGTACTCTTGTATTGACGTGACGGGGCCCCTCGCGGCCTTTTTTGGGAAGGACCACATGCAGCCGAGTATGAGTAGTGTGCCCGCGCCCGGCGGGCCTCAAGCGGAGCCGTCGAAGCCGGGCCCAAGCGCGGTACCGCCCAAACACGCGCCCGCCGCACGGAAACGGATCGGGATGTGGGTGGCCTTCAGCATCGTCGTAGTGCTCGCCGCCGGGGCGGCGTACTACTACAAAACCAAGGCCGATGCCAAAGTTACGGCCCAAGGCTCCATTACCAGCGTTTCCACGGTGGCGGTCGCACTCGGCGATGTATCGGCGACGATTCGCGTCACCGGCACGGTCGCCGCCCAGAACTTCGCAGCCTTGCTCGCGCCTCGCATTCTGGGCAGCCGCAGCGGCATGAACCGTGGCGGCGATGCGGGCGGCGGCGGTGGGCCGGGGGACTTCAACCTTGTGCTCATGAGGCTTGCCAAGCCTGGCATCCGCGTGAAGACCGGAGACGTGGTAGCCGAGTTCGACCCTCAGAACCAGTTGCAGCGCCTCGACGATTATAAGGATTCCGCGATCCAGCTCGAAAACACCGTCAGGAAGATGGTGGCCAACCTGGCCGCCGTCAAGGAAGCCCACGACCAGACGGTACGCACCGCCAAGTCGGATTTCGAAAAGGCCAAGCTCGATCTGCAAACCGCGGATATCCGCTCTGCCATCGACGCGGAAAAATTCAAGCTCTCGGTCGAGGAGACCGAAGCCAATTACAAGCAGCTCGTGGCCGAGTCCGCCCTGGTCGAGGAGTCGCAGCGCGCGCAGATCCGCGTGTCCGAGCTGAACCTGCAGCAGTCCAAAATCGAAGTCCAGCGCGCCGAAGCCAACGTGCAGAAGATGAGCATGAAATCACCTATGGACGGCATCGTGGTCATGCAGAGCATCGTGCGTAACGGCGAATTCGGCCAGATCCGCGAAGGCGACCAGGTGCAGGCCGGCCAGCCCTTCGTCCAGATCGTGGACCCGAGTTCCATGGTCCTCAACGCCACGGTCAACCAGGTCGATGCGCAGCGGTTGCGGCTCGGCATGAAGGCCTCGGTCCACTTGGACGCTTATCCCGACATCGAATTGCCGGGAACGCTGGTTGGAATCGGCGCCATGGCCAAGGCAAGCACCTTCCGCGGCCGTTTTGTGGGTGAGATTCCCGTGCGGCTGAAAATCGAAAAGGCGGATGCGCGCATCATCCCCGACCTCTCTGGAAGCGCCGAAATTGTCCTCGGCTCGGAAAAGAACACGCTGCTCGCCCCGCGTTCGGCGGTATTCGCCGATGAAGCCGGATCGTTCGTGTACGTGCAGGGCGCCGAAGGTTGGATCAAGAAGAAGGTGGAACTGGGGCTGCCGAGCTACACGGTGGTCGTCATCCGCTCTGGAATTCAGAAAGGAGACGTGATCGCGCTTCAGCAGCCGATGTAGCCGCGCATTACTCTCATGGCAAGCAAGGATCGAAGACCCAGCCAGCGGCTGGGCAAGTCCAATCCGCGCAGGGTCAAGATGATTACCTGGACGTTGGCCCTCGGCCTCTGCGGCGGGGGTGTTTTTGCGGCATACCGCTACACCGGGACTACCGAGGTCGAGGTGCCGGTGGCCCGTGTGCGCCGCGGCGATTTCATCATCAGCGTGCGGACACGCGGCGACGTCAAGAGCGCCCGCAGCGTGGTCATCAAGGCGCCCCAGGTGCCCGGCCTGCGCATCATCCATCTCGCTGACGCTGGCCGTCCCGTGAAGAAAGGCGACGTGGTGGTTGAATTCGACGGCTCGCAGCAGGAGCAGAACGTCATCACCCGGAATACCAACGTCCGCGCCGCCGATGGTGATATCGTTCAGGCGAAGGCTACGCAGAAGATCGAAGACGAAGCCGACTCCATGGGCAAGATGTCCAGCGAGTACGACCTGGAACGCGCCAAGCTGGACGCCAGTAAGGCCGAGGTTCTTTCCGCCATCGACGGCGAGAAGAACCGGATCCAGGTCGGTGTTTCCGAGGGCTCGCTGCAGACCGTGAAAGCCTCGATCAACGCTCACCAGGTGGGCCACGAGGCCGATTTGAACCGTCTCAACCAGCGCAAGGACAAGACCGTCCGCGATCTGGGCACGGCCCAGGGCTACCTGACCATGATGCAGCTCCGCGCCCCGATCGACGGCATCGTGAACGTGCTGCCCAACTTCCGCTCCCAGGGGTCGTTCGGGCAGGCGACGCCGCCCTTCAAGGAAGGTGATCCTGCCTGGACCGGCGCCGAGATCGTCGAAATCCCCGACCTCTCCGAAATGTACGTGGACCTGAAGCTGGAAGAAGTGGACCGCGGCAAGATCCGGCTGGGACAGGAAGTCCACATTCGCGTGGATGCCATCCCGGACAAGGAATTCACCGCCGTGCTGGATTGGATCAGCCCCATCGCCGCACTGGTGTTCAAAGGCGGATCGACGCCGGAGAAGACTTTCCCGGCGCGCGCCACCATTACCAAGCTCGACGACCGCTTGCGGCCGGGCATGAGCGCCTCGACTGAGATCATCATCGAGCGCGAGCCGAATACGCTGCTGATCCCGCTGCGGGCCAGCTTCTCCAAGGATGGAAAGCCGGCTGTGTTCGTGCAGCGCGGCAAAGACTTCGCTACCCGGCAGATCCAGGTAGGCAAACAGAACGATGAGGAGATCATCGTGACCGGTGGCTTGCAGGAAAACGAAACGGTGACGCTGGAAAATCCGGCCGAAGCTGTCAAGCGCGCCAAGAAAAAGCTGTAAACGCAGGCCTCCAGGCCTGCGCACTGGTTCATTTAATGAAGAAGTTAATCTTTCGTCTCATCGGGTTGGCGATTCTGGCAGGCGCCGGGTACGGCGGCTATCGCTACTACAAGAGCCTGCCGGAGCGCACGGACCAGATCCCGACCGCCAAGGTTCAAAAGGGCGACGTCGTCATTCGCGCCTACTCGCGCGGCGAGCTGCGCGCGGTGCGCACTCAAACGCTAACCGCCCCGAACCTGTTCGGCACCGTGCAGGTGACCGACCTGGCTCCTGTCGGTTCTCTGGCCGTGGAAAAAGACTTGATCGTCGAGTACGACGATAGCGAGCGCCAGAGCAACCTGGAAGAGAATCGCCTGGCCCTGCAATCCGTGGATGAGCAGATCAAGAAGGCCAAGGCGGATCTCGCCATCACGCAGAGCCAGGACCAGGTGACCCTGCTGCGCACGCGCTACAACGTGCGGCGGGCCGAGCTCGACGTGCAGCGCAACCCGATTCTCGCCGAAATCGACGGCAAGAAGAACCTGCTCACGCTCGAGCAGCAGAAGCGCGCTCTCAAGGAACTGGAGAGCGACATTCAATCGCGCCAGGAACAGGCCGAATCGCAGCTTGCCGTGCTGGCGGAACAGCGTAACCGGAGCCTGCTCGACGTCCAGCGCGAATTGCAGCGCATCGCCTTGTGCAAGACGCTCGCGCCCATTACGGGGCTGGTCTCCATCCGGCAGAATCGCGCCGGCAATTTCAACTTCGGCCAACAGATGCCGGACATCCGCGAAGGCGACACGCTGCAGCCCGGCATGCCGGTGGCGGATATCCTGGATCTTTCCGAGCTCGAGGTCTGGGCCAAGGTCGGCGAACTGGACCGCGCCAACCTCCGGGAAGGCCAGGAAGCCGTGCTGCAGCTCGATGCCATTCCGGACAAGCGCTTCAACGGCAAGATCAAGGCCATGAGCGGCACGGCCACCTCGGACGTGTTCAGCGGCGACCCCTCCAAGAAGTTCGACATCATCTTTTCCATCGACATGCGGCAATTGCTTGCAGGCGTGGGCATGAAGCAGGCCGATATCGATCGCATCATGGCCACCGCGGAAGCCAACGCCAAGAAGGATACGAACCGCAACGCCGACCCGTTCGCCGCGGCGGCCGCCGCCAAGGCAGCGGAGGCAGGACAGGTGTCCGATGACCAGGGAGGCGGGCGCGGCCGGCGCGGCGGTGGCAACGGTGGGAACAGCGGCGGCCGAAGCGGAGACGCCGGCGGTGGGCGCGACGGATCCGGCGGAGGCCGAGGCGACCGGTTCGCCAACATGAGCGACGCGGACCGCCAGAAGATGTCGCAGTTGCGCCAGCAGATGCAGTCGGCCTCGCCCGAAGAGCGCGAGAAATTGCAGAAGCAGATGCAGGATCTCCTGGCAAAGAACGGGATCACCATGGGCCAGGGCCGCGGTTCCGGCGATGGGCGCGGCGGGCGCGGAGACGCCCAGGGATTCCCCGGCGGCGGAAGCGGAGGACGAGGAGATGGCCGGGGATTTCCGGGCGGCGGACGCGGCGGCATGGACCCCTTAGCCATGTTCAGCCGCACTCCGGGCGGGTTTACGGACGATGACCGGGCCAAGGCCAGGCTTCCCCTGCCTCCCGAACAGGATTCGCGCGCCCAGGTGCTCCTGCGGCCCGGCCTCCTGGCCGATGTCGAAATCCAGGTGGAAAAACTTAACGACGTGATTCACGTGCCCGCGCAGGCAGTCTTCCAAAAAACCGGCCAGTACCTGGTGTACGTGCAGGCCAACGGCAAATTCGAGCCGCGCTCGGTGAAACTCGTCAAGCAGAGTGAATCCATGATGGTGATCGCCAGCGGTGTGGAACCCGGCGAAATCGTAGCGATGGCGGATCCCACGGCGGATAAAACCAAGAAGAACGGCGAGAAGAAATCCTCCCAAGGTGCGAATCCCATGGGTGGCATGCCGGGCGGTAAGTAAGAATGGGTCTTTCCAATATCATTCCAGAACTGACGATGGGGCTGGCCAGCCTCTTCGCCCACAAGCTGCGCAGCCTGCTGACGATGCTCGGCATGATCTTCGGCGTCGGCGCTGTGGTGGCCATGCTTTCCATTACCGCCGGCGCACAGAAGGAGATGATGAGCTTCATCGACCAGCTCGGCGTGAACAACATCATCGTGGAGGCGCGCGAGGCGGTGGACCGCAACGAATTGCAGACCGTACGTTCCATCTCGCCCGGGCTTACCTTCCGTGACTTCCGGGCCATTTCCGAGAACGTCTCCGGGCTGGTGGCCATCACCCCGCGGAAGCGTTTCAAGCCGCAGAAACTGCTGCCCAAGACCAACCAGGAGCCGCCCCAGCTCATCGGCGTTTATCCGAATTTCGTCGAAATCAACAGCCTGAAGCTGGTGGCCGGCCGGTTCTTTTCCGAAGAGGAGAACATCTCCTCGGCGCCGGTTTGCGTGCTGGGAGAAACCGCAAAAGTCAACCTTCTCGGTTACGACAACGCGGTGGGAAAGTACGTCAAGGTCAACGACACCTGGCTTCAGGTGATCGGAGTCCTGACGCCGCAGGCTTCGAGCGATACCGACGTCGAAGGCGTGCAGTCGATGAACAAGAACAACCTGGTCATCGCTCCGCTGAACACCGTGATGCGCCGCTTCGAGGACAACACCAGTTACCTCAAAGACGAAATCGACGGAATTTATATGAAGGTCGGGCAGAACGTCGACTCGATCGAGACGTCTAACGTGGTGCGCGCGATTCTGGCAGCTACGCACAAGGACGCCGGCGATTTTACGGTTGTCGTTCCCGCCGGTCTGCTGGAACAGCGCAAGCAGACTCAGTTCATCTTCAACGTAGTCATGATTTGCATCGCGGGTATTTCGCTGCTGGTCGGCGGCATCGGAATCATGAACATTATGCTGGCCACGGTGCTGGAGCGGACCCGCGAAATTGGCATTCGGCGCGCGATCGGTGCACGCCAGGGCGATATCGTGCGTCAGTTCCTCACGGAAGCCGTCCTGATTTCGATCGTCGGAGGTCTGATCGGCATCGCATTCGGATTTACCCTTTCGCGCGTGATCGCGTCCGTCGCCGGCTGGTCGACCGTGGTCACCACCTCATCCATTGTGGTGGCTTTCGGCGTGTCGGTTTTCATCGGACTTCTGTTCGGTATATATCCCGCGGTGCAGGCCGCGAAATTGGATCCCATCGAGGCGATCCGTTACGAGTAAGGGCCCACATAGAACTATGTTGTTTCGATCTCTTATTGCAGGTATTCTCCTGACGGCAGGCGCGTCGGCGCAGTTGACGTCATTCCCCAAGCCCAATTATTTCCGCGAGACCTTTCAGAAGGCGAAGACCTCGGTCGAGTTGAAGGACCCGGTGAAGCTCCCGGATTATGTCCACGACGGCAAGCTGGAGTTGTCGCTGAAGGACTTTCTGGCGCTGGTGATGGCCAATAACACCGACATCGCGATCCAGATGTTGAGTGTGGAAACACCTAAGAATGCCATCACGCGCGCATTTGCCACCTGGGACCCGTTGGCCTCGGCTTCCTTCAACAGCCAGCGGTCGGTTACACCAGCCTCCGACGCGCTTCAGGGCGCTTCCACCGTGGTCACATTGAATCAGCCGGCCACCTTCACTTACCAGCAAACGCTGCCGACGGGGACCAGCTATACGGCGCAGTTCACGGGCCAGAAGAACACCACCAACAGCGGCTTTTCGACTTTCAACCCGGCATTGAACTCCAGCCTGTCGATCCGCTTCGCGCAGCCGCTGCTCAAGAACCGCGGTACTTACGTAAACAAGCTCAATTTGATGTCGGCGAAAAGCCGCCTGCGCATGTCCGAATACAACCTGCGGGCCAACCTGCTGAACATGGTCAACGCAGCCGAGAACGCCTACTGGGACGTGGTGTCCGCCCGCGAGAATCTCAAGGTTGCCGAAGGCGGCGCGCAGGTCGCGGAAGAGTTCCTCAAGCTGTCGCAAAAGCAGTTGGAGCTGGGCGCTCTCTCTCCGCTGGATATCTTTAATCCGGAACGCCAGTTGGCGACGGCGAAGCTTCTCGTCTCGCAGGCGCAGTTCGCTCTGCTCCAGAAGGAAGACGCGCTGCGCAAGCAGATCTCGGCCGACCTCGATCCGCAGGTGCGCAAGCTGCCTCTCGTGCTATCCGAATCCGCGGACATGCCCGACACCCCTCCGCTCGATACCGAGATGGAGGTCGAAAAGGCCCTCAACCAGCGGCCCGACCTGAAGTCCGCCGTGCAGAACCTGGATGTCGACGACCTTGCGATCCGCAGCGCCAAGAACAATCTGCTTCCCAACCTTTCGTTGACCGGCCTCTATCAGACGCAGGGCCGCGGCGGTGTGTACTATCAGCGCACCAACGTGTTCGACCCCAGCGGCGCCCCATCCACGATCATCACCTCGGTGCCGGGTGGAATCTCCGACGCGCTCGACCAGATGTTCGGTTTCGGCTACCCGGTCTACTCCTTCGGCGTGACGCTGAGCCTGCCGATCAAGTCGCACCAGGCCTCCGCCGATATGGCGGACGCCCTTGTCCAGAAGAAACGCGACGCCCTCACGGTCCGCACCACGCAGCAGCAGATCCGGCTGGACATCCTGAACGCGGTGACCAACCTGGAAGGCAGCAAGGAGCAGTTGAAACTTGCCCGCGTGGCGCGCGACCTGGCGCAGAAGAACTACGAGGCGGAGAAAAAGAAGTACGAACTCGGCACCGAGCAGAACCAGTTCGTGCTTCAGGCCCAGAACGACCTGGTGACGGCGGAATCGAACGTAGTGATCAACCTGATCAACGTCCGTCGCAGCGTCCTGACGGTGCTCACCAAGACAGGCGAACTCCTCGACGAACGCGGAATCGTGGTTCAGTAGGTGCTCGTAGCACTAAGGCGCTAGCGTATAGACGATGCTCGCCTGCGTCGCCGCGTACTTGAAGCCATATCCTACGCGAGCCGGCTCGTACTGCCACTGCTTCACTATCTCCAAGGCGGACGGAATCAGCAGCGGATGTCCGCTCAGGGCTTTGGCGTAAACAACCATTCCGCTTGCATCGATGAGGACATATAGCCTTACCGTCCCCTGAATCCGCGCTTGCCGCGCCAGCGGGGGGTAGGCGGGCCGGGCCTGCCGCACCAGCGACTCCTGGGCAGCGGCCTCGCTGATTTGAATGTCGGGTTCGGCGGGCGGTGGTGGCTGGGGTTCCGGCGCGACGTGCTTCTTGGTTGCCAGTGCATGTTCGACCCAAAGGTCGGCAATTCTTATGTCGCTTTCGTATTCGGCCTTGGTGTCTCTCGTATCCGCCCACTCCCGCACGAGCAGGTTCATGTAAGCCATAGCGTCGGCATATGCGGCGTTGAGGTCCAGCGCGCGTCCGAGAGCGATGATGCCCGCCTCGATCACCGGGTCGAACCGAGCCTTCAGATCCTGTTTCACGGGCCCGTCGGGAAAGGGCCCAGGAGTCTCCGGCCGCATTCCGAAACCTGCCCTCGCCCGGCTGTACGCCGGATACCACCTGGACCAGGCGATGTACCCCAGGCTGTAGTACGAATCGGCGTCACTGGGATCGGTCGCGATGGCCTTCTCGAACCACTGCTGCGCTTCGTCCCACTTCTTCTGGTGCAGGCAGAGGTTCGCCAGGCTGCGAAGAGCTACCAGGTTCTGAGGTTCGATGTCGAGCACGCGCTGAAACTCACCGGCCGCGGAATCGGCGAGGCGCAAGTTCTCCCGCTCCTCATTTCCGGGAATGTACTGCTGCATGTACGCGGTGCCCAGGTAAACGCGGGCCTGGACATTGGAAGGGGCGGATTTGACCGCACGTTCGAACGCGGCCACGGCATCGGAGTAATTGCCGGCCTGGAAGGCCTGGACTCCGCGCTGGAGCCAGCCTTGAGCGTCTTCGGGATCTTGAGCAAACAGAGACGCGGCGAGTAGGAAGGCGCACCAAAAACGCATATAGCCTCCGTTAATCCAGTTTAGACGAATCCGAGCGCCCTGACCGAGGATTACCAGGCCTCGGCGTTCACCACGGGCCTCGCCGAACCCAGATCCTTCGCCGCGTAAGTCGCCGTGACCTGGCGCGCCTGCCCGGGGAGCAGCGCGAAGTAATTGTCCTCCCACAGCACCGGAAGCACTTCCTCTCCGTCCGACCCTCGCGCTAGCTTCAGCCGGACGGCGAACGCCAGCGACTTGCCGGGGTTCGTCACCGTGACCGTCGTCGAACCCGGCTTCGACTGCGATTCGACCTTCAGGTTCACGCGCGGAAGCATCTGCAGCGCCGTGTAGTCGGCGAAGGTCCTGGTCGGCGTGTGGTACCACGTGCCCTTCTCCCATTCGAGCGTCTCGGGCCTGGTCGAGAACCAGTAGAAGTTCTCGCTGACCACATCGTCGCTCGGGTCTTCCAGCTTCAGGTTGAGGAACCACACGGGCGATACGCCGGCGATCTCGGGAAGGGTGAACACGCGCGTGGCGGAATCCGGCCCCGCGTCCACCTTGGCATCGCGCGAGAACTTGAGCGACATGTCGAGGTTGTAAGCCTCGGCAACCACCTTCATATTGGCGAACTCCCGGTAGTAGGAGTTGACCACTACGATGGAGCGGTCGTCGTAGCTGTACTGCACGTGCAGCGGCTCGCAGGCCTTCTTCGCGCCGAAATACGACCCGCCCGGCCGCAGGTACCAATCGTAGAGGTGCCAGATCATCCCGGGCCAGGCGTTGTTGAGCATCCACTGGATCACGCCCGTGGCCGTGTACTTGTTGCGCCCGTAAGCTTCGAACATCGCGCGGTGGCCTTCGTAAGCCATCACTTGCGCCTTGCGCGCGTACTCCTCCGCCGACTTCGATTCGCCGTAG
Source organism: Candidatus Acidiferrales bacterium (assembly GCA_035499435.1). Classification (GTDB taxonomy): domain Bacteria; phylum Acidobacteriota; class Terriglobia; order Bryobacterales; family Bryobacteraceae; genus Solibacter. The sequence continues at coordinate 13,808 of DATJYW010000056.1, forward strand.
CGCCGGTTCAGCGCTTCGGTGAAGACCTTGATGTTCTTGAACTCGCCGCCCCCGGCGTGATAGTCCCACGCGGCGTTGATGGGCCAAAGATGGTCCGCCGGAAGCATGCGGCGGAGGCTCTCGATCGGCGGTGGCGCGGGGCCGGGGCTGGTCTCCGTGTTGAATCCGTGCGCGCCGCCGGCCTTGGTGTCGAGCAGCCAGTAAGACGGCGCGACATACTCGTAAGGGCCGGTCATCTTCACCCCGGTGTCGCCGGCCGGCGTTTTTTGGGCCGTAGCGGATGACTGGTACGGGTTGGGCCACTCGACCTCCTTGATCACATCCAGGTAGATCTGCTCGATCTTTGGAGGCGGCGGGTTGTCGCTGCCGTAGAGCCAGTCGAAAACGCTGGGATGGCGCGCCAGGCGGCGCAACTGGTCGCGGAGCGATTCCGCGGCGATGACTTCGTCTTCCTTGTCCCAGTCCTTCCATTTCTCCCAGTGATCGCAGCAGCACCAGCCGGCCAGCACGAGGATGCCCATGCGGTCGCAAAGCTCCAGGAAATGATCGTCCTCGAGCTTGCCTTCGAAGCGTACGGCGTTGAGGTTCATGTCCTTGACGTAGCGCAGCTCGGCCTCCTGCCGTCCGGGCGTGGATCGCATCAGCATGTCGAACGTGTAGCCTGCGCCCCGGATCAGGATGTTTTTGCCGTTGATGCGGAAGAGGCGATGGCCGTTATTGAGTTCGCTAGTGACTTCGCGGATGCCGAAGTCGAAATGGGAAGCGTCGCTGGTCTTGCCGGCGATCTCGAACTGCAGGTCCAGCGGGTAAAGGTTCTGCGGCCCGACCAGCGTGGGCCACCACAAGCGTGGATTGCCCAGCGTTACTGCGGCGTGAACCACCTTCGTTTCATGCGCCGCCAGCCGCACCGATTGCGAGAAGCTCTGGTTCTCGATCTTGCCTTTCAGCACGCCTTCCACCGGTGCAGCCGTTGCATTGGCGAGCTCGGCGCGGACCGTCAACCGCGCCGAATCGCCCGCGAGACGGGTAGCGACGCTGGGGTATCGAATCGCGACCGGCCCGGTGGCTGCAACCCAGACGTCGCGAAACAGGCCCATGAGCTTATCCGGAGGGAGCGGGTTCCAATCGACGAATGTGATCGCCAGGTCGCCGGGCTCCGGCGGAGAGATCTCGACCGCAAGCACGTTGGTATCGCCCACCTTGGCAGCGCCGGTCACATCGAAGGCGAACAGCCGCCACGCGCCCGCGAGTCCGTCGGAGGCCGCAATCTGTTTGCCGTTGAACCAGACGTTGGCTCGGAAGTTCAGTCCGTCGAAGCCGAGCCACACGGTCTTCCCGCGATAGTCGGCAGGCAGCTTGAATTCGGTGCGGAACCACCACGGCCTGCGGAAAGGACTGTCCTCCGGCATCGGCGCATTGGAGAAATTGAAACCGATGTCATACTTCACACCCGGCGCGGAACGCAGATTCATCCCGAAGTAAGGATCGGGATACTTGTGCGCGGCTACCAGCGCGCTGAAGACGGTGGTCGGTGCCGAAGTCTCGGTCCAGCCCCGTGAACGGAACCCTGGCGCGGAAAAGACGGCGCCGTTCTCGCGGACGTCGGCGGACGACTGGATGGTCCATCCCTGACGAAGCAGGATTCTATTATCGGGCGCGGCCGGCAAAGCGGCGGCCGTGCACGCAAGGGCGAGCAGAAGGCGCATAGATTCACCCCGAAGGAAATATTAGTGTAGTGGAAATCCGATTCCTCGGGTCTTTGAGACGGAGCGTCCTGTTCCCGAAGCCGGGCAGGCCCGGAGGCCTACCCTACCGACACAATGAGACGACTTTCTCCCCGAGTTCTACTCGGCGCGGCGGCGATCTTTGCCTTCTCGTGGGTATTCGCGCGCGCCTGCGTGCAATCGATCACCATCGACGAGGCCGATACTTACCTGGTCTGGGTGGCGCGGCCCGACCCGTCCTATTGGTCGCCGGCATCGAACAATCATGTGCTGAATTCGCTGCTCATGCGCCTGTTCACATCGCTCTTTGGCTTGAGCCATCTCACAGTGCGCGCGCCTGCACTGATCGGGGCCGCGATCTATATCGCGGCTTCGTGCCTCCTGTGCCTGCGAATCGCACCGCGGTTACGGCTGGCCCTGCCGCTGCTGGTCTGCCTCGTTTACAACCCGTTCGTGCTGGACTACCTGGTGGCGGCGCGGGGCTACTCGCTCGCGCTGGCGTTCTTGATGGTGATGCTCGCGTTGGCGGCCCGCGACCCGATCGGGGAGCGCGAATGCGCCATCGCCTCGGCATGCGCGGCCCTTTCCTTCGCCGCCAACTTTGCGTTCGCGTTCGTCGATGCCGCTGCCTTGGGCAGCATCTTCGTGCTGGCCTGCCGCGGCGCGCGAAAGCGCCTGCGCCTCGCATGGGCCTGCATCGCGCCCGGGCTGGCGGTCTCGATCTTCCTGACCATTCACGCCGTGCTCCACTTCCCCAAAGAGCAGCTCTGGTACGGCGCGCGCACGCTGGGCGAAATGCTGAGAACCGTGCGCGAATCTTCCCTATATCGGCTGAATCCGCAGGTGGTCAATCCGACGCTCTTAGAGGCTCTGGAACTTCTCACGCCCTGGCTGGTGCCGGCCATGCTGGCGCTCGCGGCCTGGCAGTTTCGCCGTCGCCAACCCGCATACGCGTACCTGCTGGTCGGCGTTCTGGCGGCGGCGATCTGCGGACATTGGATCGCCTTCAAGCTGTTTCATGTTCTGCTGCCCAAGGACCGGACCGCCATCTGGATCGTGCCGCTGGTGACCCTCACCGCCGGCTTTGCCGCGGTAAATCAACGCGCTCTCACCGCGATGATCGGCGCCATGAGCCTCTACTTCCTCCTGTGCATGCGCCTTCACAATTTCAAGGAATGGGACTGGGACGCCGACGTGCAGGACGTGTACAGCGTACTCTCCCGGTATAACCACGCTTACGGAATCAAAGATGTGGCAAGTAACTGGCAGTATGGATCGTCGCTGAACTTTTACCGCCTGCAGTCCGGGCGGGAGAGCATCGCGGAGATTCCCAGCCCTGTCGACTTACAGGCCGGGCACGAGATGTATGTATTGAACTATCCGTTCGATGAAGAGTTTCTCAGGCGGCAGCGGCTCAAGGTGGTGTATCACGGCCGAACCACCGACATCGTGGTTGCCACCGCAGAAAAAGTCTGCGCCGGGTTACACTGAGCCTGAGATGCCCCGGCTTACTATCATCCTCACTTGCGCCGTCGTATGCCTGGTCCCGGCGGTCTCCCAGAGCTCCAACCCATTCCTCGGACGATGGGACATCGAGGTGTCTCCCACGGGTGAGAACTCATCCATCTATCCCGACTGGATGGAGGTCGCCGAAAACAACGGCGCCCTTACGATGCGCATTCAGCCGCAAGGCGGGGGCGCGTTCGCGGTAACCGATTTCAAGATCGCCGGCTCGCACCTGAGCGTGACCTGGCCGCGCCGCGGCAGCAATGCGCCCGCCATTACGTGGGACCTGGACGTGACCGAGGGCCGCCTGAGCGGGTCGGAGCGTCGCGGCGACCGCGTTGCTGCTTATCTCTCCGGCGTGCGCGCGCCCACGCTCGACCGCAAGCAGCCCGCTGCGTGGAGCGATCCCCAAGCCATCTTCAACGGCAAAGACCTCACGGGCTGGGAGCCCGTGGGAACGGCGAAAAACAACTGGATTGCCAAAGAGGGCGACCTGGTGAACCTGGCCGGGGGCGCCAACCTGCGAACCTCGCGAACATTCAACGATTTCAAACTGCACGTGGAGTTCAACTGCCCGCCCGAAGGCAACAGCGGAATTTACTTGCGCGGGCGCTACGAAGTGCAGATCGAATACCAGGCCGTGGACGCCAACGATCCCCTGCACGCGATGGGTTCGATCTACAGCTTCGTCCCGCCCACAGTCAACCTACAGCGCAAGCCGGGCACCTGGGAGAGCTTCGACATCACGCTGGTGGGCCGGCGCGTGACGATCTTCCGCAATCGCATCAAGACCATCGACAACCAGGAAATTCCAGGCCCCACAGGCGGCGCGCTCGACGCCAACGAAGGCGAGCCGGGTCCCTTCTACATCCAGGGCGACCACACGGGCGGCATGCGATTCCGCAACATCACCGTACAGTTGCCGAAGAGGTGAGCTACTGCTCGAAGCGCATGCAGGCCCGGCCGAAGTAGATCTCGTCGCCCGGCCGTAACTTCTCTCCGCGCCTCCCGCCCTTGACCAGCTCGATGGGACGGCCATCCCGGAAAATGCTGGTGCCGAACTCGCTGCGGTCGTCGCAGATGCGATACTCGCCGTCTTCCATCACAATGTGGGCGTGCTTGCGCGAAACCGTGCCGCTGACTTCGTCGGCTCCCTCCTCGAACACGATGTCGTTGCGGCGCACCACGCGCTGCGAGGCATCGGTGAGCTCGGGCAGCCGGCCGACGTTGATGCGCGGCTTATCGAGCGCGTATTCCGCACGCTCGGCTTTGCCTTTCACGACCACCAGCCGTGCGGGAGGTGCCGCCGGCGGCGAAGGCTTAGGCGGCTTGACCGAGTACTCCAACTCGATGGTTTGAATCCCGCTCTCCACGACTTCCACGATCGCCGTGAAGCCCTGCGGAATCTCGCACCGGATCGCGCGCAGGGCGGACTGGATGTCGGACGGGAGCCGATCGCCGAAGGCGGCCCGCAGTACCTCGCGGCGCCGCTCCGTGTCGCCCACGATTCGGATCAGCACGTGCGCGAACGGGAAGACGCGCTGCCCGCGCGCCAGCACCTGCACCTTGCCCATGATCTCTTCCAGAATGGCCCGGTGATAAATCACGAGGTCGTTGGCGCGTTCGGCGCCGAACGCGCGCTGGGTCCAGGAGCGGAAGGCGCGGTCGATGGTCTTTTCGATTTCGGTAAACAGGCTCATGGTTGGATTAGTCCCAGCCTGGCGGCGGCATTGACGATCTCCGCCGCTGCGGGGGCGGCTGCCGTACCGCCATAGACCCCATTTTCCACCAGAACCGAAAGCGCGATCTTGTGGCCGCTACCTCCGTACGGGGCGAAACCGATGAACCAGGCGTGCGACGGCGCATCGGCCAGTTCGGCGGTCCCGGTCTTGCCGGCAAGGGACACGGACGCGCCCGATGCCCGGCGGCCGGTGCCGCCGGTGACCACTTCGCGCATGAACCTGCCGAGCGTGGCGGCCAGGTCGGGTGGCAGCACGGCGGCTGCCGGAGAGGTGCGGTTGTTGTTCTCGTCAACGATCCAACGGCCCTGCGGCATGGCCCCGCCATTGGCCACGGTGGCGGCCACGCGCGCCATCTGGAACGGCGAGGCGACCACTTCGCCCTGCCCGTACGAGGACTGCGGCAGGGACTTCTTCAGCTCCGCGGCGGTATCGGGCGAAGCCGCGGCAATCCCGAGCAGCGTTGCGGTATCGTGCAGCGCGTCGGCGCCTATATCGTATGTCCCCAACTGCGCGAAGTATGCGTTGCAGGAGACCACCAGGCCGCGTTCCAGATCGAGCGTGCCGTGCGGCGATTTATCCATGATGTCGTCGCGGATGGGCCGCTTCGATCCCTGGATGTAGTTACCCACCCGGCCATCGGGCAGCGCGATGCACTGGTATTTCTTGTGCGTGAGCTCGGGATTCTTGCGTAGCGCCGCCATGGCCGTAACCACCTTGAACGTAGACCCGGGCGGATACAGCCCGTAGCGCGCGCGATCGAGATACGGATTGCCCTCGGGCCGCTGGTCGCCTTCCTCTGGCAGCGGCAAGCTGACCGCGGCCAGCAGGTCGCCCGTGGCCGGGTCGAGCACCACGGCGGCGCCCTTGTCCACATGGGCCTGTTGCAACTGCTTCGCGAGGATGCTCGCGACCTGCACCTGCAGGCGCGCGTCGATGGACATGCGGACGTCGCGCGGGCGGTCG
>DATJYW010000057.1:0-8030 GCA_035499435.1 Candidatus Acidiferrales bacterium
AGGCGAGGCCCGATTTTCTTCATGACGTCGTTTATGTTGTCGCGGTCAACCGCCACGAATTTCCGTTTGGCAATCGGAGGCAGAGGTTTATCGGGCATACCGGAGAGATCGGCCATCACCCCAACGACAAAAGGCAGATCCCGTTTTTCAATTGCGTCGCCGACCTGCACGTCGTAGGTGATATGCACCCTTGGCGGGCGGACCCGGCCGACTTTCTTTTGCAGACTTTCCTTAGGCATTTTTTACAGCTCCTCCGAGACTATCGTCTCCAAGAGTGCTTCTCTTTTCCGCAGGGCACTTACCCTGACGTGGATGGAGTCTACCACGACCGAAGGGCGTAGTAAATGCCCTGCGGGGTCCATCCTCACGGCTTGAACGAATAACCGTACCAGTTCCACAGTACTCTCGGCTTTAGTGTCGGAATCAGGGAGATCGTTTCAAATGGCATTTATTGAACCGCCACCGCGGGACATCGAAAATCCTGCCAGAATCGTGGGTTGAATATGTCAACTCCATTCGGAAATTCGACGATTTCCAATTGCACAGGAACGCCCATCGGTTCTCGCCGGCCGCGGCTGGAATACTTCCACTCCACCTCTCTGGCACCTATATCCCGCGGCTCAGCCTCGCCCAGGACCCGGAAAATTCCCCACACACCACCCTGGGACACAAAGGGAAGGTCGGTCGCGCCGGTTTTTAGTGATGCGACCGCTCCCGGGTCCTTCGTGCCCGGGAGAGCCGGCCACGTGAATTGGTGTCTGAGAGCGGATGTCCACTCAAACTGCACACCGTCGATTCGGAGCGCAAGAGTGAAGTCTTTGAGGCGGCTGTCCAATTTCGGGCGCAAGTTATAGGAGAAACCGAGCTGAGTCGCGGCTGGAGCGTAAAAAGCATCACGGATCTGCTGCGCCCGATTGAGGAACGCCAGCATCTCGGCGGTCACCAGCGGTTTCTTCGCTGGGTCTTTCGCCTTCCAGAGCGATCCCTCTTTGATCACGAGGTCTGCCAGCGACTGCTCCTTGAATTTCCAGAGCAGCCCCTTCGCCGGGTCAAACACACTCGCGAACTCATCCAGGGATGCGTCAGTGCTCGTCAGCTGGAACGGGTACTTGCTGAAGGTGCTCCGCTCGGTCTGGCAGAAGGAGCGCAGCTCGCGATTGATCTTTTCTAGACCCGCCCTGTCCATGTCTCGGACAATGAAAGGATTCGTAAGCTTGATCGGCGCTTCGAGCAGGTGCTGTACTGTACCATCCAGAGCTCCGACCCCGATGGAACTGAACCCGTTGACAATTTGCCGGACCGTCTCGAGAGCTTTGTCGTAGTTCTGGATCGCCGTCTGATGCACCGCCGGATCTTTCGTGCCGCTCTGTGCGATGTCTTGCATGGAGCGGCGCAACAACCCGAGCGCGTCGACATAGGCCGCGGTTCGCTCACCTACCCATTTGTCGCTGCCGGGTGGCTCTACCCAGTGCACTGGCTGGAACGACCTGGTGACATCCGCCGGGCTGTTGAAGACATCCGAGCCCTGCGGTCGGGCATTGAGTACGGCCTTGGCCTGTCCCTCAGCCTTCTTCGCGGAGCCGACGATCTGTTTTACCCCGGGCAGCTTCTCAACCAGCGTTTCAGGCGCTGCGGCAGGCGCGGGGAAATTGGTCTGGTTGGCTGTCAGAAACAACAATGCCAGCAATGGCGAGCTATGATCGGACAGCAAGTCCAGCTTTCTGGCGGCGTCGTCGGGACTGGCGAATCGGATCACCGAAAAGCCGTCTACATACTTGCGCCAATGCTCGGCGTAATCGCGGAAGAACATGCGCTGCAAGGCTTCCGCGGTCTGGGCATTCTGCTTCCCGGCGCCCACCGCGCCGGTCGATTCCCCGGTCACGCACGGGTCGCCGGCGGCCGGGGCGCTGCTCTCTTTGGAGGCCTTTTCCACCAAAGCCCATCCGGCGGGGGAGTACACGGGGCTCACCGGTTCCGGCCCGGCCAGCACTTTGGTGTAGTTCGAAGCCAAATCCTCGAGGCGCTGGGTTTTCGGCACGCTCTTCTCCGCCGCCCCCAGCAGGCTCGCATATAACTGCTCGATGCCGCCCTTGAGCTTTCGAAGATAGTCCCGAGCGTGCTCGCGGCCCGCAGCATCCCCGGGAAGGCGGGGCAATTCGCCATACTTCGCCTCGTTGGCGTAGAACTCGATCTGCCGGTCGGCGAGGGCCTGCCACTCGGCGGCGGCGTTGGGCGCGATTCTGGGGCGGACGTCTTTGAGTGATCGCGACAGAAAAGCCGGATCGACCGGACAGCCCTGCGCACTGATCATCAGGTGCGCTTTCAGCGTGCGATAGGCAGGGTCGTAGGGGGCGCCTGCCGCCGGCGAGGGCGGCAAGGCTTCGAGATCGGCGATCATCACGCTGTTCAGGTCAATCAGAAGGAGATCGTGGAAACGCTGGAAGTATGCATGCCGGGCGGCGGGCAAGACGCGATCGCCGGAGTAGAGACCCCAACGCATCGATAGCGGAACGGACTCTTCCAACCTGACGATTTGCTGACGCAGTTTGTCGAGGGCTTCCAGATCGCCCAGGTTGGCGATCGGGCCGCGGGCGCGGGTTGCAGCGAGCGGCACCGCGGCGACGTCGCTCAGCAGCTCGCGGTTGCGCACCCAGGAGAGAACGAACGCAAAGCAAAGCAGGGCGCACACCGCGGCGACCGCACGAAAGGTCCAGATGTGCAGCCGGTCCAGATTTCCGGAGACGGCTGGAACGTTTCGGGGAGGCCGGTCGCGGAGGACCACCTTGTGGAACAGGTCGGTCGAAAACATCCAGGCCATGCCGCCGTTCCTGCGGCCGCCCCCTACCTTCGTCAAATCGTCTCCGTGGAAGAGCTGCGTCGCATCGCCCCGGAACAACCTGGTTGCCTCCATCGGATTGTCGGTCGACTCGGCCGATCGGGTCGCTCCCAGGTCCGGAGCCGCGGCTTCGACCTGTCGAACAGCGGTGAGGTAATAGCCTCGAAGTACCGGCTTGGGCCCAAGGGACCGGGGCCGGAACGCGTCGGTGAGAAACTGCACCAGCGGCGAGCGGATTCGCTTCAACTCGCGTGGGAACTCGTAGATCGCCGGCCGCTGGGTGGGGTCCGGCTCATGCGCCAGTTGCGTGAGACGCCTTTCCGCCAAGGCGTGATAGAGGAGGCGGAAGGACGAGGTGAGTCGTTTGGCTTCGGCTTCTACGAACACCTCGCCGGAATCGGTGGAAGCCCGCTCGCGAAAGGGCAGAAAGGAGCCCAATACCTGGCCGGCTTCGGGATCCGGCAAACGGCGGAAGAATTCCGGAAAATAGCGGATCTTGTCGCATTTCGTAATTGCAAGGTAGACCGGAATGTCGAGCCCGAACGCCTCGGCGATGGCACCCAGACGCTCCTGCCAATCGCGGCCGGAGCGCTCGAGGCGCTGCGGATCGGAGGAGCCGGCGGTGAACTCGGTAGCGTTGCAGAATGCGATTACGCCGCGAAGATCCACCTGCCGGACCGGCTCGCCCCACACACGCCGCCAGAGAGGAACCGGGGCGCTGCCGCGCAGAATCCGGAGCAACTGGCTCCAGCGGCCAATCTCGCCGCCGAAAACCCGCCCTCCGAATTCGGCAAAGATCGCGCCTTTCGCCATCCAGAGATTGCAGAGCCGTGTCGGAACGATGGGAACGGAACCCGCGACCTGCCCGGCGAGTAGAATCGGCTCGAGGCCGGAGTTGATCATCGTACTGGTCTTTCCAGTCCCCTCGGGTCCGACCAGAAGGTACCAGGGCAGGGTCGTGAGCGGCGGGGCTCCGCGTTTATCGGCGAAAGCAGGCGACTTGGCGAGTGCCGAATTCGCTTCAGCGATTAGCGCAATCAGGGCTTCTTCATCGGGATCTACAGGGGTTGACGGTTTTGCCGGCGTTTTGGGCTGGGCGGCCGACCTGGCCCGGCGTATCCGCCACCAGCCCACCAGCTTGCTGCCGATAATCGACACGAGAACGACGATCAGACCGATCGCGGTCCACAAGAGGCCGTAGTGCAGAATGTCCGCGGTGGAACCCGAGTAGAAGTACGCCGCGCCTACCCACGCCAGAGCTATGTATAAGAACAGACAGAAGAGAAGGCTTTTGATCGTCACGATAGCCCCAAAGACCGACCTAGAATAGTTTGCCGCTTACTTCCTCACCCCGGAAGACCAGATTCAGCCGGAGAAGCGCGAAACACAGGAGTGTGAAAATAACTACAGCCAGGGTTACGAGACGCAGCCGGTCGCGCCGTTCCGCGCGGGGTGCGGGCGCGACGGACACCGGCGGCAAACCCGAAGGTGAAAGCTGGTCCTCGCGCCTTCGAATATGGTCGATTCGCATTCGAAGACCCTCGGCGATGCCGTCAAGCTCGCCCCGGCGACCGGAGTACCGGCCTTCGAAGCCGAGCAGCAGACAAAGCAGATAGACTTCCATTATTTCCGCGAGCCGCTCCGAGTCCCGCCTGGAACGAAGTTGATCCAGCTTGTCAAAGAAGACTACGCCGGCGTCGGCATATCCGAAAATCTCCAGTGCCAGCGGCATCCTTTCCCACTCGGCACGGACGGGATCCTTGGAGTGAAGCAAAACTGCGTCGAGGAAAGCCACCACGGCAAAGTGCGTGTCTCTCACATCGTGGCTGTCGTAGCCGGCGGCTACCGCCACGCGCTCCACCTCCTGCAGGGCTGTTTTGGACCGCCGGCGGAAGGAATCGCCATCGGTGATGTGCTGGCGCTCCGCTTTCAAACGAACGATTCCCGTGAGCAGGCTCTGATACAACAGCGCCAGGCTCTCGGACGGCCCTTGAGGATCGCCCAGCGGCCCGGCTTCGGGCGCGAATGGTTCATCGGGGCTAGACCGTGCGGCCATTGTCCTGGTTAGTCACCTTACACCCAAGCAATTCTGTTTGCAAGAATGTACCGTTTGATCTAATCTCAACGGTGGAGTTTATGGCGTCGGTTTTCGCTTATCTTTTGACACCTGTGTTAGTACTGGCGTACTGCCTCCCCACGATGGCACAGCCCGCGGCCGGGACGCCGCCGCTTAGTGTCGATGAAGTTCTGAAGCTGTGCAAGGGAGGAATCTCCGAGGATCTGATTATCATTCAAATCAAAAAGAACGGGAAGGCATTCAACCTCAGCTCGGAGGAAGTACTGGAACTCAAAAATTCGGGTGTCAGCGAAAATATTATTAAGTATCTTTTGGATCCCAGCCAGCCATATTCGACTCCCCCGCCCCCTCCGCCGGCCGCGGCGGCCGCGGCGGGCACGGCGCCGGCACCCAAGGCAGGACCGCCGCCCAGGAAATTCCCGGACGACGAGTTCGCCGGCCGGGTGCCTCCGGAACCGGGCTTGTACAGGTTCCCGGGGAATACCGCCGCGAGGATCGAACTGAAGATGTTCCTGGGAGAGAGCGCCAAGCCTGGTCTGGGTAAGGTCCTCATGAAAAAGGGAAAGGTGACCGCCTACATGGTTGGTCCGGCGTCGAAACTGCGTATCGCCGAGGCCGCGCCCATGTTTTACGTTCGTTTGCCGGAAGGAAAAGGAATCGAGGAACTGCTTCTGGTCAGTCTGGATCGGAAAAACGATCGAAGGGAGCTCGACATGGGGCCGCCCGGACCAAAACCCGAGCTCAGACCGGAAACGATGCGGCAGTTCGACTCACTAGAGGTAGCTAGTGGTGTGTTCCGATTGACGCCGAATAAGCTAGACAAGGGCGAGTATGCCTTTTTTCTTATCGGTACGGCGGAACCGGCCAAGGGCAATTACGGCAAGGGGTATGATTTCGGTATCGACGCAGCGGATGCAAAAAAGCGCCACTGAGACGGTTCTGGCCTTCCCCTGCCTAAATCGCGCATAATAAATCGAACATATGGCCATTTCCACCAAGCTGAAGGGCCGGTACGAACTCCAGCAGATTCTCGCCAAGGGTGGGATGGGCGTGGTCTACCGGGCGCATGACAGCGTCATGAAGCGGCACGTAGCGGTGAAGACCCTGCTGGATATCACGGACACGACGGGGCTTCAACTTTTTCAAAAAGAGTGCGACATCCTGGCGTCGATGACGCACCCGAACATCATCGAGATCTACGACGCGGGCCAGTTTGAGGAAGAGGGTGTTTTCCGGCCCTACCTGGTGATGCCGCTGTTGCCGGGCGGGACGCTCGACCGGCTGATTCGCTCGGCCAGCCAGCGGCTGACCGTGGAGCGCTCGATCGACATCATCTGCCAGGCGTGCCGCGGCCTGCAAGCGGCCCACGAAAAGGGCCTGGTCCACAGGGACATCAAACCCAGCAACATCTTCGTCATGGAAGATGACTCGGTCAAGATCATCGACTTTGGCGTAGCCCATCGGATGGAGACAAGCCGCACCGTGGGGCGCAAGGGAACGCTGCTCTACATGGCTCCGGAGCAGATCGAGATGAAGCCTCTGTCTGCCGCCTCGGACATTTTTTCGCTGGGCGTGGTGTGTTACGAGACGTTGACGCGGCACCGGCCATTCGAGCGCGCGACGGAGAATTCCGTGGCCGACGCGATTCTGCACCACGTTCCGGCTCCGGTATCGGAGCTCAACCCGGCGATCAATGCGGCCGTGAGCCAGGCGGTTCACAAGGCGATGGCCAAGCGCGAGTGGCATCGCTACGCGAGCGCGCGGGAATTTGCCGAGACGCTGCAGAAGGCCCTGCGGAACGAGCCGATCGAAGCTTTCAACCCAGCGCGGATCCTGCCGCGGCTGCAGCGTTCCACCGATGCCTTCGAGCGCGGCGATTACCAGTTTGCCTCCGAGATCCTCGGGGAGTTGGAAGCGGAGGGGCACCTGGACCCCTCGATCCGGGAACTGCGCGGCAGAATCGACGAAGCGATCCGCAAGCGGAACGTCGGGCAACTGATGGAGACCGCGCGCATCCGCTTTGAAGAGGCGGAGTATTCCCTGGCGCTACAGAAAGTCCAAGATGTACTGCAGTTGGACTCGGCTCATGCCGAGGCGCTGACCCTGAAGGGGAAGATCGAATTCAGGCGGCGTGAAGACGAGGTCGAAGAGTTGTTCCGGCGGGCGGCCCGGAACGTCGAGAAGTGCGCCTTCGCCCAGGCGCGCGAGGCCTTGCAGCGCGTACTTCAGCTCAGACCTGGCGACGGCCGGGCTGTCCAAATGCTCGCCGAGACGGACGCGAAAGAACGCGAGTTCCAGCGAGCCCGGCTGGAGAAGGAGCAGCTCTACCAGGCGGCGGTGCAGGCCGGCCAGCGCGGCGACATCACCTCGGCGCTGAACAAACTGGAGCGGGTGTTGGATCTGGACCGCCGGCTCCCCGACCCGGCGGCACCGGAACGCGCGGCCGCGTACCAGGAACTCCGCGACAGACTGTCATCCGAACACGAAGGGATTCAGCGCAGCTACGCCGATGCCAGACGCGAACTCGATAGCGGCAATTTCTCCGCAGCTCTCGGGATCTGCTCGGCTCAGTTGGCAAAATATCCCGATAACGCAATGTTTCAGGCGCTGAAAATCGATATCGAAGAACGGTCGCGTCAAGCCATTGCGGCCCGGATCGCGCAGGCGAACCAGACGCTCGAAGCGGAACCGGACCTGGACCGCCGGATTGCCATGCTGAGCGACCTGGTGACCGCCTACCCCGGAGAAGCGCATTTCGAGCAGTTGCTACAGCGCAACCGGGACAAGCGAAACCTGGTGGAAACGATTGTGACCCGCGCGCGCAGCTACGAGCAGCAGAGGCAATTCGCCGAAGCGCTTTCGCAATGGGAGATTCTGAGGACCATCTACGACCGTTATCCGGGCCTGGAAGCAGAGGTCGAGCGCGTCAAGGGCAAGCGCGATGCAGGCGTGGAAGAGTTCGAGATAGCGATTCCGGAGGGGCAGGCGACAACGGTGACGATCGAAGGGGCTGCGGTTCCACCATTGGCGTCGTCCGTCGAAACTTTCGCGGAGGCTGCGCCGCAGAGTTCAGGCGGCACTTCTTCCGAAGTCTCGCTTACGGAAGCGCCGGAGACG
>DATJYW010000058.1:0-47656 GCA_035499435.1 Candidatus Acidiferrales bacterium
GAAGTACCTGGATACGTACTCGAGCACAACGGAGAACTGCTCCGGGGTACCCTCCGCTCCCGCCGAGATCATCTTCTGAATGGATGCTCTCCAGTCGTCGCGGCTCTGACGATGCTCCTGAATCACATCGGGCTTATGGCATTGGCTGCAGAGCTGAAGGGTTGTGTCTTTGCCGGCGCCGTCGGGCCACTGTTGGGCGGAGGCGACGGAACCGAGGGCAGCACAGAACAGCAGACATGGCTTAGTCATATGGATGGAACTGCCAATTGATGTTCAGGCGTTCCGCTGGGGTGAGGGGTTACACCATGGCCGGATCCAAGTCGAGGCCGTATTTCAACTATTTCCAACCTTTGCCCGACCCGCCTCGTCCAAAGGGCGAAAACAAACGAGAATGGTCGGAGCGAGCCAACTGGCGTTGAGCAACCGGCTGCAAACAGGCGAGTACTCCAGCGAGGCCGAACTGCTGGCGGCGTGCCGCCGGCGGGACCTGGCTGCCATGGAACAGTTGTACCTGGCGCACGGTCCACGGCTGAAGAGCATCGCATTCCACATTCTGCGCAACCGGCAGGACGCCGAGGACGCGGTGCAGGAAACGTTCGTGAAGCTGTATCGCGGGATCGAAGGCTTTATGGGACAGGCCAATATCGGCACGTGGCTGTGCCGAATCGTCATCAACGCTTCGTACGACCTGGCGCGCAAGCGCAACGCGGGACAGGTCTCCGACCTGCCTGCCGAGAGCTTGCGGAGCGAGCCTCGCCTTCCACTTAAAGTTGTCCTGGACGAGGCGCTGCGCCGCGTGAATCCGCGCCATCGCATGGTGTTCCTGCTGTTCGAAGTAGAGGGCCTGCGGCACTCGGAGATCGCGGCCATTCTGGAAATCCCGGAGGGCACAAGCAAAGCCTGGCTCTTCGAAGCAAAGAAAGAGCTGAAGCGGATGCTGACGGAGGCGCGGCCATGATCCTGGAATGCAAGGACCTGGAGCGCGCGCTGCGCACTCCGGAGCTGATGCCGGACATGCGAGCCCATGCGGAGACCTGCGCCGCATGCCGGGAGCAGCTTTACCTTTGGGCAGAGATTTCGCGCGTAGCTCCGCAGTTGCATGAGGAGTGGGAGAGCCCGTTCCTCTGGCAGCGCATCCGCGCCAACCTGGCTGACGCGGCGCCCCGCCCAAAGCCGCTTTGGAGGCGCTGGGTTGTGGCAGCGGTGCTCGCGGGAGGACTGGCACTGGCGCTGATCCGGCCGTGGACGCCCAGGGGTCCCGAGAGCCCGGATCTGCTGACCGACAGCGCGCTGGCGGAGGTGCAGCGCGCAGAGACGGCTTACGCCCGGTCGATCGAAAAGCTGGCGAGCGTGGCCGCCAAGGATCTCGACCGGTCGCCATCGCCGCTGGCCGCGGTTTACCGGGAGAAGCTGCACGTGCTGGACGCGGCGATCGCGGAGCTCAAGACGAACGTGGCCGGCAATCAATACAACGCTTACCTGCGGACCGAGCTGGCGTCGCTCTACCGGCAGAAGCAGGACACGCTCCAGGAATGGTTACGGAATGAAAATGCGAGTCTCAATCGGAATTAGTTTGCTGCTGTTCTGCGGCGTGCTGTGCGCATGGCCGCGCGAGGAGGTCCGCCGCGATTTCCAGAAGACCGCCGCGCTTGCGGCGGGACGGAGGCTGAGCGTGGACAGTTCGCTCGGCAACGTGAACATTCGCGCGCAGAGCAAGAACGAGGTGACGGTGATCGGCGCCATCCGCTGCTCGGCCGATACGGCGGCGGAGGCGCGTTCCTGGTGCGACCAGATCGAGATCCGGGTGGACGAGAGCGGCGCGGGAATCACGGTGCGCACGCAGTATCCCAACCATCGCAACACGCACAACCTGGGTTGGAGCGTGAACCTGGACGTCGCGATGCCGGAGGGAGCGCCGCTGGATGTGCGCAACCGGTTCGGCGGCGTGACGGTGCAGGGCGCGCGCGCCGGCACCGACATCAACAACAGCAACGGCAACATCTATCTCGCCAATAGCCGCGGGAACGGGCGGATTCAGAACGCGTTCGGCAACGTGGAGGTGCAGACCTGCGACGGCGATCTCGCGGTGACCAACGGCAACGGCTGGGTGCGGGTGACCGACGTGACGGGCAGCGCGGAGATCGGCAACCGCTTCGGCGATGTTCGGGTGATCAACACCGGAAAGTGGCTGACGGTTCGCGGCGGCAATAGCAAGGTGGAGGCGGAGCGTATCGGCGGCATTGTGAACATCACCAGCTCGTTCGGCGATGTGCGGGTTTCGGACGCCAAGAACAACGTCGCGGTAAACGACCAGAACGGACGAGTGGAGGCCAGGATGGTGGCTGGCGCGGCCGACCTGCGTACATCGTTCGGCGGCGTGAGGTTTTCAGGGATCGGCAAGGGCGTGACGGTGCAGGCGCAGAATGCCGAGGTCACCGGCGACACGGTAGGGGAAGCGGCGGCGATTCAGACCAGCTTCGGCAACGTGGATGTGCGCGGTGTCAAAGGCGGGGCGCGCGTGACGGCTGGAAACTCGACCGTCCGGCTGACGGACATCGGCGGGGAGGTGTACGCCAAGACGTCGTTCGGCGGGGTGACGGTGGACCGGGCCGGCGGTCCGGTGACGGTGGAGGACGGCAACGGGAGCGTGACCGTGATCATGGCGCCCGGCCAGGGCTGCAGGCCGATCGCGCTGCACACGAGTTTTGCACCGATCCAGGTGACGCTGCCGGCCGGCGCGAAGTACGACGTGACCGGCAAGACGTCCTTCGGGCGAATTCACTCCGAACACGAGCTGACGGTGAACGGCGCGCTCGGCGGCGATCAGATCACGGGCAAGATCGGCGGGGGCGGATGCGAGCTGCGGCTAACGAATCAGAACGGCAATATCGATATTCTGAAGCGCTGAGAGCGGATCAATTATCCTGGTTTAGATGATCCCGCGGCTGGACAGGCTGAAGCCTGTCCCACAGTGAGAGTCCTGGTTCTGGCCGTTTTCCTCGCGGTGTTGGCGGCGGCACAGGATGCACAGGTTCCCGAACAGCGCTGGAACCTTAGCGTTCAGGCAACCTCCATCGGCCAGTATCACGGCGCATTTCCGGCCGACTATTCAGGAGCGTTGAGTCTCGGCAATCACCCGGAGGCGGAGGTGTCTCTGACCACGACCCTGTTCTTCGGGCTGCGGCTGGCCCGCGACACCTACGTCTACGTCGATCCGGAGGTCGCGGGGGCCGAGGGTTCAGCAATGTGAATGGGATTGCCAATTTTCCCAACGGCGAAATGCCGCGCGTGGCCACGGCCACGCCGAAACCGTACCTGGCGCGGCTGTACCTCACGCAGGATATCGCCCTAGGCAAGAAACGGGAAAGCGTGGAAGACGACGAGCAGCAGGTGGGCGGGTCGCGTCCCGAGCGGCGCTACTCGATCACACTGGGACGATTTACGGTCACCGACTTCTTCGACAACAACCGATACACACACGATCCGCGCACGCAGTTCATGGGCTGGGCGATCATGTACAACGGCGCCTGGGACTATCCCGCGGATACGCGCGGGTACACATGGGGATGGGTGCACGAGTTGCACATGAAGCGGTGGTCGGTGCGCTACGCGAGTGCAGCCGAACCGCGCACGGCCAACGGACTGCGGTTCGACCGGAGGCTGCTGGTGGACCGCGGGGACGTGATCGAAGGCGAAGTGCGCGCCGCTGCGAACGGGCATCCCGGCGTGGTGCGGGCGCTGGCGTACGTCAATCACACCGATTCGGGACATTACGCAGATGCGCTCAAGCTCTCACCGCCGGACATCACGGCGGTGCACAAGCCCGGCACCCTGAAGTATGGCTTCGGTTTGAACGTAGAGCAGGAGCTGACCAAGGAAATCGGCTTATTCGGGCGGCTGGGCTGGAACGACGGCAAGACGCAGAGCTTCGCCTTCGCGGTGATCGACCGGCTGGCGTCGGCGGGAATATCGGTTTCCGGAGCGCTCTGGAAACGCCGGAACGACACGGCGGCGACTGGGCTGACCGTGACCGGTATCTCGGGCGTACACGGTCTGTACCTGGCCGGCGGTGGATACGATTTCATGATCGGCGACGGCGCGCTGCGCCGCGGGCCGGAGTACATCTCGGAATCGTACTATTCGGCGCGGCTGTTTCCAGGATTCTTCGCCACGGTGGATCTGCAGTACATTACCGACCCGGCATACAATCGCGATCGCGGGCCGGTGACCGTCGGGTCGCTGCGGCTGCATTACGAATGGTCGCTGCGCTGACAGGCTGAAGCCTGTCCCACAAACGCTCATTCATAGCGCAGAGCGGTCATGGGGTCCACCTTCATGGCGCGGCGCGCGGGGAAGTAGGACGCCGCCAATCCGACAGCAAGCAGCAGCACAGCCACGGCGGCGAAAGTATAGGGGTCGGTCGCCTGCACACCGAACAGCAACGTAGAAAGTGAGCGGGTCACGGCCAAGGCGCCGGCGAGTCCGAGCAGGAGGCCGGCCGCGATCAATCCGGCGCCTTGCTTCAATACAAGTGCCAGCACGTTGGCGCAGCTGGCGCCCAGGGCCATGCGGGTGCCGATCTCGCTGGTGCGGCTCGCCACGGCGAAGGCCAGCAGCCCGTAGACGCCGATGGCGGTGAGCAGGAGCGCGAGCTGGCCGTCGTGGCGGCGGACACCAAGACTGCCTACCTGAAGGAGCCGCCGAAACCGACGGTATTCGTCCCCGCCGCCCAACCTCGCGGACCGCAGGGGTGCCATAGTCCTTTCCCTTGAAACGGCCGATCACGACGCGATCTCCGACGGGATCGGCGTTGGGCCACCACTGCCGGGCGAGCGTTTCGTTGACCAGAATTACGGGGGGAGAAGATTCGGTGTCGGTGTCGAGGAAGCCGCGGCCTAGTCTCGTGGGGATGCCCATCACCTCGAAGCGGACTCCTGGCACCGATTGCAGGCGCTCGAACAGGACCTGCTGGAAGCGGCGGAACTCGGCTTCGGTGGGCCGGCGGTTGGGTGCGACCGGGGTGCTGAACGTGACCAGGCCTTGCGGCTGAAATCCGAGCCGTTCCTGACGCATGCGGTAGAGGCTCTGGATCAGCAGGCCGGCGGAAACGAGTAAAGTGACCGAAAGCGCAACCTCGGTCACGACCAGCACGCTGCGCGCCGTCTGGCGGACCCCGGCCCCACTGGTGCGCCCGCCGGCCTTCAGCAGCTCCTGAAGATCGAGCCGCGCCGACGCGGGTAGGTTGAATGGAATGGCCGCGATCACGACGTCCAGCACGGCGCGGGCTCCGAGCAATCCGGCCAACCCTCCCGCGGTGGTCAACAGGAGATTTTCCAAGAGGAATTGACGAAGCAGCCGGGCGCGGCTGCTACCCATCGCGAGGCGAACCGCGATCTCCTTCTGCCGGGCGGCCAGGCGTGCGAGCAGGTTGGAGCAGGCGACCAGGAGCAGCAGGCCGACGCGGCAGCACGCCGATCACGACGTAGCTTGTGTCATCGAGCCGCACGGTCCGGCCCAGTATGTCCGGAGCGTCATTACACGAGCGGTGCCACAGCCCGTCGGTCAGGATGACGGCCAGCGGTCCGCCCTGTTGCGTCTCCTGACCATCAAACTCGCGGCCCAATGCAGGCGCGACGCCAAGCGTACGGAAGAAGTAGGCAGTCACGACCATGGTGGAGACCCACTCCGGGCGCGCGCCGTAGAGAAAACTGCGGTCGCCGGACCCGCGGAAACCGGCCGCCGACGCGAATCCGGCGGTGTGCTCCTTCCAGAAGGTGAGCTCGGGAATGCTGACCGCCTGCCCCGCGTCATGCCCTACGCGGACCAACCGGTCGGGCGCGGGGTACGGGAGGGCCCGCAGGAGAACCGCATGAATCAAGCTGAACACCGCGGTATTTGGCGCCGATACCGAGCGCCAGAGAAACGATCGCGACCAGCGCAAAGCCGGGGCTCTTGCGCATCATGCGGGAGGTGTGCCGCAGGTCGCGGGCCGCCGCCTCGACGATTCCGATGCCGCTCATTGGCTCAGTGCGTAATAGACGGTCAATTGCCGGAATGGATAGGGCGGTTCACTTGAAGGTAAGCTGCGAGCCGGCGCCGAACTCCTGGGCGGTGGTACTGACGTCTTTGATGAGGCGGTGCCCGTCGATGGTCCGGATGGGGAATTGGCGGCCCCAGTAGTAGAGCACGCCGGCGTCCTGCTCAAGTGGCTGATCGTAGTGCTGCTCCTTGCTGATCCAGAAGGCATTGGCGGGGTTGTCGAAACGGTCCTTCTGAAGCGCATAGGTCACGTGGAACCTGGCGCCTTTGCGGAAATTGCTGGACATGGGCCCGCGCGTGATTGGCGTGTCGTGCATGACGGGCACGAAATCGCCGTTACAGCCGGAGTCGACCACGCGGCCCTCGATGCTGAGCGGAAACGAGGTAGCCGGATCGAGCTGGATCTCCGCCTCGATCGAAGCGGCGCATCGCACGCTGTATTCGGGATTCTTCTGCCGCGACTTGTCGGGCGAAACCGCGATGGTGATTGCCTCGGCGGAGCGCGCCGTGACCCTGGCATTGGTGCTTTTGAGCAGAAGTGCGACCTGGAACGGCGTGCCGATGGCGTTATAGGCCTGGCAGCGGTCCTCGGGAACCGCGTCCTTGAGGTAGGGTTCGTGGTGGTCGCCCCACGACGTGACGGCGTTGCAGCGGCGGCCATTGCCCAGAATTACCGATTCGGAAGTCACCGACGGAAAACGCTGAAGCACCTTGCCGGCCTTGTCGGCAACGGCCCGCGTTTCGGTCGAGGTCCAGTTCCAGTGGGTTTCGTTCTCGATGTTGCGCTCAAAGGCGGCCACGGCGTTGGCCAGCAGCGTGGCGGCGCCGGTTTCCGCGGCCGGGGCCGGACGCACGGCGATCACGCAGAGCAGGACGCAGGCGGCATAACGGAGCATTTCTTACAGACTACAGGATCACCGAGTTTTGTGCGAGAGAGAGACCGAAGTGCGCGGATCGGTGTTTCGGACTCATTCACACACAGGTCCACGGGGGCTTTTGCAACTGGAATCACGATATAGATTCAGGCTAGTAACCTGCAATACCTGCATGTCATTTCCGCATTATGGGGTAAGGCTATAATCCGCTTGTGTCGTGGGGATCGGCCTACCTCGAGAGGCGGCGCGACCTTACCCGACGCGGACCGCCGACGCTGACCGGCCGGCCGCGCCGCGGTCTACTTCCTTGGGCCGCCGTCGTCGGGTTGATCTTCGTTCTATTCGCGGGCGCCACGCTGTTAACCAAACGGCCGTGGGTAGATGAGGCGTGGTTCACGTCGCCAGGCCTCGACCTTGTGGTGCACGGCAGGCTCGGCACCCTGCTCCTCGATCCCGCGGGGAGTAATCTCCGCCTCTTGAATCCCGGCGCAGTCCTCAAAGGGATTGACCAGCACACTTACTGGGTGATGCCGCTACACCTCCTGCAGCTCGCGTTGTGGGGCAGGATGTTCGGCTTCAGCGTGTTCTCGATCCGGATACCCGGGGTGCTCTGGGGCCTGATCGCGATTGCCAGCCTGGCAATCATCATCCGCCGCCTGTACCCCGAGAATCGCGACGCCGCGATCGTGGGCGCGGCGGTACTGGCCATGGATTTCGGCTTCGTGACCTTCGCCGCGGATGGCCGCATGGATATGATGTGCTCCGCGCTCGGGTTCGCGGCGCTGGCAGTATATCTGAGTCTACGGACGGTCAATTTTCAACTCGCCGTGGCCCTTTCGCACGTGATCGCGGCAGCGGCATGCTTCACCCATCCCAACGGCGTGTTCGGATCCGCGGCGCTCCTTCTGGCAATGGGCTGGCTCGATCGCAGGCGAGTGCGGCCGATGACAGCCGCGCTGGTAGTGGCTCCCTACGTTCTGGGCACGGCGATGTGGGCGCTGTACTGCGCGCAGGCTCCAGCCGACTTCATGGCGCAATTTTCGGCCAACGGCGCCGGCCGGCTATCCGATGCCCTGGCGCCCTGGAGCGGCGTATGGCGGGAAATCCGCGGCCGTTACCTGACACATTACTGGCCGGGTTACTCGGTTTCGGGTAAGTTGAAAATCACTGGCCTTATCCTGACCATTTCCGCAGTCGCTGCCTTCGGTGCGCTGCCCGCCCTTCGCCGATCAGACGGGTGCCGCCTGCTCCTCGCCCTAACCGGGTTGCGGTTCGTGTGCCTGTCGGTTGGCGCCAGCGTGAAGTACACTTACTATCTCGTTCATATCATTCCGTACTTTGCGGCGCTGATCGGGATCGCCATCACTTATGCCTGGTATTCAGGCGGGGTTAAGATACGATTGCCGGGTGCAGCCGCACTGGCGGTGTACTTCGGCGTACAGGCCTCGGCTCTGTTCCATTCGGCGGTTTCCCTCCACTCGTACCAGGAGGAGTACGCGCCTCTCATCCGATATCTGCGCTCCAACATCCGCGCCGACGACCTGGTGGCCGGCAGCGCCGAGTTGGGTTTCGGCTTGGGATTTTTCAACCCGCGGCTGGTGGATGACGTCTGGCTGGGATACTGGTCCGGGAGACAGCCGACCATGGTGGTAGTGGATCCCACGTATTACGCAGAGGTGTTCAAGACCGCTACCCGCAAAGGCATGCCGTCCCCGCATTACTTCGACGAGATGTTGCACAGCAGGTACATCCTGATTGCAGAAATTCAGGGTTGCCGGATCTACCGCCGGAGCGAGGCTAACGCTTCCGCTAGTGCTGCGACTGTTCGGGCTGGCGGTTGACCGGAGCGCTTGCCAGAGCGTTTTCCCGCACGATAGCGGTCAGCTTGGCGTTCAAGTCGCGGGTCCGGGCAAACAGCAGCAGGACCAGGAGTGCCAGACCGGGAATCGCGAGGTACGTGATCAGATCTACGCCGCGGCCGATTCCCACAAAGTTCGCCAGGCGTGTCGCCACGGTCGGACGCAGCACCAGCAGCGCCGCGACACCGAAACACAGGAAGATGAGAGCGCCGTCGGAAGCGCGCGACCGCAGGCGGGCGAAGTAGAGTATCACCAGGACCGCCAGGAGTGTTACCAGGATGGGCTGTGCGAGTATCATTTCGTTAACTTCGACATGATCAGGTCAAATAAGATACTGATCGAACCAGATATCTTCTGTCCCTTAAGTTGGGAGTAATCCGAGTAGGTGATGGTGATCGGCGCCTCTTCGTACCGGAGCCCGGCTTCGCGCACCTGCTGCAAGATTTCGGTTGCATGGGCAAAGCCGTTCTCCTGAAGCTGGATCCTCTCCAGGGCCCGCCGCGACAGGGCGCGAAAGCCATTGTGCGTGTCCGACAGGAGCACGCCGGTCATGGCCCAGGAGACCAGGATTCCACCCTTCAGCACAAGGCGCTTCTTCAACGGAACCCGCACGGAGTCTTCTTTGCGCAGAAATCGCGACCCGAAAACCACGTCGGCGCGTCCCTCGAGAATCGGCTGAATCAGGGCTTCAATCTGCCGACAATCGTGCTGCCCATCGGCATCGAAGTGGACGGCAATTTCGGCTCCGGCCCGGAGGGCATAGGCCATACCCGTCTGCAACGCCGCGCCCTGGCCCAGGTTCACCGCATGACGGATGTATACAATTGGGAACCGGCGTACGTCGCTCGTGTGGTCGCTCGATCCATCGTCCACAACCACGACCTGATAACCGGCGCTGAGTAAGTTCTCCACAGTGGCGCCGATGACCCTTCCCTCGTTGTGCGCAGGCACGATCACAAGCAGGGACGATTCGATGCCCATTGCTGTCAGAGTATTGCATGGCGCCGCGTTTTTTCAACCTTTTTCAGATGGCACCGCCGTACCAGTACACGAAGTGCTCAGTGACCCAAATAAAAATCGAGCAGCGCGGACCAGTCTGGTACAATGAGAAGCCGATTTCAGTCAGGATCGGACGCGTTACACTGACATCCTGATCAACCACATTGTTATGAACAAAGTTCTGGTCACGGGAGGTGCCGGCTATAAAGGCTGTGTCCTGGTCCCGAAGTTATTGCGCGGCGGTTACGAAGTCGTGGTGTACGACCTCATGCTGTTCGGCTCCAGCGGCCTTCCCGCCGATCCCCACCTCTCTGTGGTGAAAGGCGACATTCGGGACACCAGGTCATACGCCGAGGCGGTACAAGACTGCGACGCGGTGATCCACATGGCCTGCATCTCCAACGACCCCAGCTTCGAGCTGGATCCGCGGCTCAGTACCACCATCAACTACGACTGTTTCGAGCCGATGGTCAAGGCGAGCCGGGACGCAGGGGTGCGCCGATTTGTCTATGTTTCCTCGAGCTCGGTCTACGGCGTCAGCGATGCGCCTGAGGTCACCGAGGATCATCCGCTGGTGCCGCTCACCGATTACAGCCGCTGCAAAGCGCTCTGCGAGCCAATTCTGCTGGGCTACCGTACTGCCGATTTCATCCCCGTGATCATGCGGCCCGCCACGGTCTGCGGTTACTCACCCCGGATGCGGTTCGACCTGACGGTGAACATCCTCACCAACCACGCCGTGAATAAGGGCGTAATCACGGTGTTCGGCGGCGCACAGAAACGTCCGAATATCCACATCGACGACATCTGCGATCTGTATGTAAAGATGCTGGAGTATCCGAACGAGGCGATCGACTCCGAAATCTTCAACGCAGGCTACGAAAACCACACGGTCTCACAGCTCGCGCGGATGGCGCAGACGGGGGTGGAGCGTGCATTCCCGGAGAAGGCTCCGATTCGCATCGAAACCACAACCACCAACGACAATCGGTCCTACCACGTCAGTTCGAAAAAGATCGCCGCCAAGTTGGGGTACACGCCGGAGCGTACCATCGACGATGCCGTTCGGGACCTCTGCTGCGCATTTCAGACCGGCAAATTCAGCGATAGCATGACCAATGAGGAATACGTCAACGTAAAGCGGGTCAAGAGCCTGGGTTTGCAGTGACGCCGGCCGGCGCCGGCCGGGAAGGTGCATGATGACGACCGTAGCCGTCGAATCAAAGAGCAACAGCAAGATCCTTCCGATTCAGGACCTGGCCGGAATCGTAGCCGACCTGCAACGCCAGGGGAAGGTGGTAGTCCAGTGTCACGGTGTCTTCGACCTGATGCACATCGGCCACATCCGGCATTTTGAATCGGCAAAGAAGCTGGGCGACGTGCTCATCGTCACCGTTACACCCGACCGTTATGTCAACAAGGGGCCGAACCGGCCGGTATTCACCGAGTCGCATCGCGCGGCGGCCATTGGCGCCCTGGCCTGCGTCGATTACGTAGCGATCAACCAGTGGCCCATGGCCACCGACACCATCCGCCTGCTGAGGCCGAACATCTTCGCCAAGGGCTCCGAGTACCGCGACACCGCCAAGGACCGCACCGGCGCCATCGCCGCCGAGCAGCAGGTGATCGACGAGATCGGCGGACGGCTGGCCTTCACCGATGACGTCGTGTTCAGCTCCTCCACGCTGCTCAACCGTCACTTCGGCGTTTTTCCCGAGCGAACCGAACAATTCCTGGCCCGTTTCTCCGCGGAGCACACTTCGGGCGAGACTCTGAAGTGGCTGGAAGATGCGCGCCAGCTCAAGGTGCTGGTAGTCGGCGAAGCGATCATCGACGAGTATCAATACTGCGAGACCATCGGCAAAGCCGGCAAGGAACCGGTGCTGGTGGCTCGCCACATGAGCACGGAGCGTTTTCCGGGAGGGATTGTCGCGGTGGCGAACCACGCCGCCGCGATCAGCGCCCACGTGACCATGCTGACCTGCCTGGGACGCATCGATACCCAGGAGGAGTTCATCGTCAACCAGACGAAGCCGAAGGTCGAAAAGCTCTTCCACTACCTGGAGGAGGCGCCCACGATCGTCAAGCGGCGATTCGTGGAGCATTATCCATTCCAGAAGCTCTTCGAAGTCTACGTAATGGCCGACATGGACCAACACTCGGCGCAGGCGGACGCCATCTCGAGCCGCCTCTCGCGGATTCTGCCCGAGTTCGATGTGGTCATCGTGGCGGATTACGGCCACGGCATGATGACGCCGGGCGTGGTCTCGGTCTTGTGCGAGAAAGCGCCGTTTCTCGCGGTGAACACTCAAGTCAACGCGGGAAACCACGGCTTCAACACGGTATCCAAGTACCGCCGCGCGAATTTCATCTCCATCTCGGAGCGCGAGCTGCGGCTGGAGGCGCGCCGTCCAAGGGGCGATCTGCGCGAAATCGTTACCCAAGTGGCGAGCCGTCTCTCCTGCGACCGCATGATCATCACGCGCGGCGAGCAGGGCAGCCTGTGCTACAGCCGGGAGGAGGGTTTCTTCGAGGTTCCGGCGTTGACAGGGCGCGTCGTCGATCGCGTCGGCGCCGGAGATGCCGTGCTGGCCGTGACCGCGCTATGCGCGGCGCGCCAGGCGCCCATGGAGATCACCGGTTTCATCGGCAGTTGTGTGGGCGCGATGGCGGTGGCCACCGTCGGCAATCGCGATTCGGTGGAAAGCGTGCCCCTGCAGCGGTATATCGAATGCATTCTCAAGTGATCTGCGGAATCGATTTCGATAACACGATTGTCACCTACGACGAACTGTTGTGCGCGATCGCGCGCGAGCGGGGGCTCGTGGAGAACGGTCCCGTCCAGACAAAGCGTAGTATCCGCGACCGAATCCGGCAGCTTCCCAACGGCGAAATCGAATGGCAGAAGTGCCAGGCGGTACTCTACGGCCAGCGGATCGGCGAAGCGCGCCTCATTGAAGGTGTCGTGCCTTTCATCCATCTTTGCCGGGAGCGAGGCATTCCGGTGCACATCGTCAGCCACAAGACGGAGTTCTCCGGGTACGATCTCACGCGCACCAACCTGCGTGACGCCGCGCTGAGCTGGATGGCAGCGCGCCGGTTCTTCGATGCCGGAGGCGTCGGCCTTTCACGCGAGAACGTGTACTTCGCGGCCACGCGCGCGGAAAAGATCGAGCGCATCCGGAAGCTCGGCTGCACCCATTTTGTCGACGACCTGGAGGAAACCTTTCTCGAGCCGGCATTTCCGGCGGCAACCGCGCGCATCCTGTTCGAGCCGGGACGCGAGGCGCCGGCTCCGCAGGGCGTCGCGCTCATGAGAACCTGGCAGGAGATCCGTGAATACGTCTTTAGCGCCAACTGACCACTCGATCGACAACCTGAAGAGCATCGCGGAAGACCTGCTCGGCACGGGCGGCCTCGTGCTGGAGAGTATCGAAGGCGGGCGCAACAGCCGCGTGTACCGCCTGGTTGCGCCCAACGGTTGCTACGCGTTCAAGACCTATTTCCGCCATGCCTCGGATTCACGCGCCCGCATGGAGACCGAATTCGAAAGCCTGGAGTTCCTGTGGGAAAACGGCGAGCGCATGACGCCTCGGCCGATGGCCGCCGCGAGCGGTCAGGACTGCGCCATCTACGAATGGATCGACGGCGAGAAGATTGCGCCGGGACAAGTCACAGGCGACGACATCCGTACGGCCTGCGCCTTCCTGGCGCGTCTGGCGCATTTGAAGGACCGGTCTGGCGCGGCGTGCCTGCGTCCCGCCTCCGAAGCCTGTTTTTCGGCCCGCGCCCTGGTGCATTGCCTGCGCAACCGCCTGGACCCGCTGCTGGAGCGATCCGGCCACGCCGGGTTCGCGGACTTTCTGCGCGACGAACTGTGCCCCGCTCTGGATGCCACCTGCGCCTGGAGCCGCGACCGCCTCGGAGATGCCTTCGACCGCGATCTCCCGCAGGAACGCCGCACGCTCAGTCCCTCCGACTTCGGTTTTCACAATGCTCTGCGCCAAACCGGCGGCCGCCTGATGTTTCTCGACTTCGAATACTTCGGCTGGGACGACCCCGTAAAGATGATCTGCGATTTTCTCCTGCACCCGGGAATGCAGGTGCCGCCGGATCTGAAGCGGATGTTCGCAGCCTCCATGCTGCGCGAATTCCCCGAGGCCGCCGCACGAATCGCGGCGTTCTATCCTCTTTACGGACTCAAGTGGTGCTTGATCCTGCTCAACGAATTTCTCCCGGCCCATCTATTGAGGCGCCAATTCGCCGGCATGAGCGAGCACGAGCGCGAAATCCGGCAAACCGAACAACTGGCGAAATCCAGAAGCATGCTCCGCGTGGTATTGGCGGACAATTACCGCTTTCCATATGGCGACTAAGACCGCACCTATCAACACGACACTACTGGACGAACGCTCGCGCAGATTGCGCGAGACCATTGTGAAGGCCATTAAGGCCGGCAACCGCGGCCATGTCGGATCGTCGTTCTCCCTGGTCGAGATTTTTCGCGTCCTCTACGACGACGTGCTTCGCTACGACCCGAAGAACCCGCTCTGGCCGGGCCGCGACCGGTGCATCCTCAGCAAAGGGCACGGGTGCCTGGCACTCTACGCCGTGCTCGCCGACAAGGGCTTCTTCCCGGAAACCGAACTCTGGAAGTTCTGCAAGCCAGACGGGATCCTGGGCGGGCACCCGGAGTACGGCAAAGTGCCAGGCGTCGAGGCTTCCACAGGGAGTCTGGGCCACGGGCTTTCCATCGGAGTGGGCATGGCCATCAACGCGCGCTTCGAGAAATCGCCGCACCGTGTCTTCGTCGTGATCAGCGACGGGGAATCCAACGAAGGCTCGGTGTGGGAAGCCGCGCTCTGCGCCGGCAAGCACCGGCTCAACAACATGGTAGTCCTGCTGGATTACAACAAGCAGCAGTCGTACGGCACGACCTATGAAGTGCTCGATCTCGATCCGCTGGCCGACAAGTGGCGCGCCTTCGGTTTCGCGGCCGAGGAGGTGGACGGCCACAACGTGGGCGAACTGCGCGCCGCGCTGGCGCGCACGCCTTTGGCGCCGGACCGGCCGAGCATCATCATCTGCCACACCATCAAGGGCAAGGGCATCAGCTTCGTGGAGAACAATCTGAACTGGCATCACAAGACCAAGATCTCGGACGAGGAGATGCACGCCCTGATGAGTGCGCTGGGAGCCAATCATGCGTAAGACCTGCCTCGATTGCGTCTACGAGATCGCCAAGACGGACCCGCGCGTGTTCTTCGTCGGCAGCGACCTGGGCATCGGCACGCTCAAGGAGTTCAAAGCGGAGATGCCCGACCGCTACTTCATGGAGGGCGTGAGCGAGGCCAACCTGATCGGTATGTCGGCGGGGCTGGCGCTGGAAGGCAAGGTGGTTTATGCCAACACCATCGCCACGTTCATCACGCGCCGCTGCTTCGAGCAGGTCTGCCTGGATCTGTGCCTTCACAACGTGAAGGTGCGGCTCATCGGCAACGGCGGCGGCGTGGTCTACGCGCCCCTGGGTCCCACTCACCTCGCCACCGAGGACATCGCCATTATGCGGGCACTGCCGCGCATGACCATCCTCGCTCCGGCCGACGCCACCGAGATGCGACGCATGATGCCGCTGACGGTGGATCATCCCGGGCCTATCTATATCCGGCTGGCCAAGGGCGGCGATCCAATCGTGACGCGCGACGAGCCTTTCACCATCGGCAAGATCTTTCCCATGCGCGAAGGCCGTGACGCCGTGATCATCACCACGGGCGTGATGCTTCAGCGCGCGCTGATCGCGGCCGAGATGCTTCACGCCAACGGTATCGAAGCGTCGATCCTGCACTGCCCGACCGTCAAACCGCTGGACGAAAACGTGATCCGCGATTACGCCGGGCAGGCGCCGGTGATCGTTACGGTCGAGGAACACACCACCGTGGGAGGCTTGGGCAGCGCGGTCGCCGAGGTGATCGCAGAAGCCTGCTTCCCTGCCCCGAAGCGGTTCCGGCGCATCGGCATCCCCGACGTTTTCCCCGATCAATACGGCTCGCAGGATACGCTGTTGGCCCGCTACGACATCACGGCCGAGAAGATCTGCTCTACCATAGAAGCTCTGCAAAACGGCAACCGATACCACTGATTCGGTTTGCCCCGCACGACACAGGTTCAACCAGGAGAATTGATGGGACGTTTAATGAACATTGTGACGCCGCTTCACAAACGCGCCAGGCGGGAGTACCTCCCGCGGATGGTGGACGACAAAGTCCACTGCATGCTGAAGGCAAAAGAATACGAGTTCGACTACTGGGATGGCGATCGCCGCTATGGATATGGCGGCTATAAATATGACGGCCGCTGGAAGCCCGTCGCCCAGACTTTCATCGACACTTACCGCCTCACCAACAATTCCAGGATTCTGGACGTGGGCTGCGGGAAGGCCCACCTGCTGCACGAAATCGCACAGCTTCTCCCCGGCGCGGAAGTCCACGGGCTCGACATTTCGCGCCATGGTATCGCCGACGCGCCGGAGGCCATCCGCCCGCACCTGTTCCGTTACCGCGCGCAGGACGCCTTTCCATTCGGCGACAAGTATTTCGACCTCGTCCTCTCGCTGGGCTGCCTGCACAACCTTCGCATTTTCGAGCTGAAGACCTCGCTCGGGGAGATCGAGCGCACCGGCAAGCAAGGCTATGTGATGCTGGAGAGCTATCGCAACGAGCTGGAGCAGTTCAACCTGCAATGCTGGGCTCTCACCTGCGAATCGTTCTTCGACACCGCGGAGTGGATCTGGCTCTACCGCCACTTCGGCTACACGGGCGACTACGAGTTCATCTATTTTGAGTGATCGCGCATGAAAATCAAGGCCGCCATCCTCGAACAACTTCGCTCGCCGCTGTTACTCGACGAGATCGAAGTCCCCGCCCTCGAATGCGGCCAGGTGCTGGTGCAGATTCATCAGACCGGCATCTGCGGCGCGCAGATCGGCGAAATCGACGGCAAGAAGGGCGAAGACCGATTCCTGCCCCACCTGCTCGGCCATGAAGGCGGCGGCGTAGTGCTGGAAATCGGTCCCGGCGTGACCCACATCAGGAAGGGCGATCACGTGGTGCTCCACTGGCGCAAGGGCGCCGGCATCCATGCCCGGACCGCCAAATACTCGTGGAACGGCCGCACCGTCAATTCCGGGTGGGTGACTACCTTCAACGAGTGCGCCATCGTCTCCGAGAACCGGCTCACCCCGATCCCGAAGGACATCCCGTTCGACGTCGCCGCGCTTATGGGCTGCGCCGTCACCACCGCGCTCGGCCTGATCAACAATCTCGCCCAGCTCAAGATCGGCCAGTCGATCGCGGTCTTTGGCTGCGGCGGCGTCGGGCTGAATGTGGTGCAGGGCGCCGCCATGGTTTCCGCCGACCCGATCATCGCCATCGATATCTACGACGACAAGCTGGCCCTGGCCGCCGAGTTCGGCGCCACGCACATGATCAACTCCGCCAAGTCCGATGTGCGCGAGGAGGTTCGAAAGATCGCGGGCCCGGCGGGCGTCGACGTGTTCGTCGAAAACACCGGCCTGGTGCGGCTCATCGAGACCGCATATCAGCTCACCGCCAACACCGGCAGGACCATCCTGGTCGGTGTGCCCAAACACGATGAAGACATCACCATCCACTCGCTGCCGCTTCACTTCGGCAAGGTGCTCACCGGCTGCGAGGGGGGCTCCACCGACCCGACCGTGGATATCCCGCGCTACCTCCGCCTGTACCAGCGCGGGAAACTCAATCTCGACCGCCTGATCACGCACCGCCTGCCGTTCGCCGAGATCAACAGCGCGCTGGATAAGGTCCGCGCGGGCGAGGTCGGTCGCTGCGTACTATCCGTGACGTGATGCCGCACGCCAGAACCGTCATTCTCGGCGCCAACGGCTTCGTCGCGCGCGGGCTGAGCCGCCAGCTCGAGGCCGGCAAACATCCCTATCGCGCGGTCGGGTCGCGGGAGGTGGATCTAACCGACCCCACCTCCATTCCCAAACTCCGGGCCATCCTGGGCATGTCGGACGCACTGGTCATCTGCTCGGCGCTCACGCCCGAAAAAGGCCGCGATCGCGCGACCTTCCTCCGGAACGTGCACATGGCGGATCACGTCTGTACCGTGCTCGCGACGACGCCTTGTGCGTACGTGGTCTACATCAGCTCTGACGCGGTCTACAGCGGGCGCTGCGAAGATATCGACGAGCAAACCTGCTGCGAAACCGCCGATCCCTACGGCCTGGCCCACGTTGTGCGGGAGAAGATGATGCAGAGTGCCTGCGCGGCCGGGAACATCCCGCTCGTAATCCTGCGGCCCGGCGCGATTTACGGGATCGAAGACACGCACAACGCCTACGGACCTAACCGCTTCTTCCGGACGGCGCGCGCCGCCGGCAAGATCTCACTCTTCGGGGAAGGCGAAGAGCAACGCGATCACATCTACATTCGAGACTTCACCCGCATCATCCAGCTCTGTATCGAGCAGCGGACCACGGGCGTACTGAACGCCGTCGCAGGGACGTCACCGACGTTCCGCGAGATCGCGGCTGCGATTCAGCAGGCGGTAGGCGGCAACGTCGCGATCGAATCCGCGCCTCGCGCGGTTCCGATCGTACATCGGCGGTTCAACCCCGCTGCGTTGCGCGCCGCGTTCCCGGAATTCCATTCCACACCTCTCGAGGCCGCGCTGCGGGAGATGTTGGCCAATTCGGTTTCCCAGCCATCCCGTGCTGTGGAGGCGCGGCCCAAGCCCGCTCCGGTCGAGAGCCCGCTCGATCTCACGCTGCTGGTCCCCTGCCTCAACGAGGAGCGGCACATCGCGCCTACCCTGGACTGTGTTTTCGACGCCATGCGCGAGCTGCCTTATACCTACGAGGTGCTCGTGGTTGACGACGGCTCGACCGATAGGACCTCACAGGTGGTGGAAGAATACGCCGCCGCGCACCCGGACCTGCCGCTGCGGCTGGTGCGGCAGGCAACGAATCGCGGGCTCGCCCGGACTTACGTGGACGGCGCGTTTCTGGCGCGCGGCACTTACTATCGCCAGGTATGCGGCGACAACGTCGAGGCGAAGGAGACCCTGCTCGCCTCCCTCACCCGGCTCGGCCAGGCGGATATGATTATTCCCTATCGCGTTCAAACGCCGGGCAAATCGGCTTTCCGTGAATGGCTTTCGAATTTCTACACCAGACTGGTCAACGTGCTCAGCGGCCACCAGGTCCGTTACTACAATGGACTCGCCACGCACCTTCGCTACAACGTGATGCGCTGGGGACCATATTCGTTCGGTTTCGGCTTTCAAGCCGAGCTGATCACGCGCCTGCTGGATGAGGGTGCGAGCTATGTCGAGGTAGAAGTGGCCGGAAGCCATACGGAGAAGGCCGGGAAGAACTCGGCGCTGAACCTGAAGAATTTTCTCTCCGTGGCTCACACGCTGCTGGAAACAGGGATCCGGCGTGTGCGAAAGAGAGCGTTCAAGAAATAGCCGTCCGACGCACTACCTCTCAGCGCAACGCGCCTTGCAGGCCCCGGCCAGCCGGGGCCCGGACTTCATACAGCGAATCCTGGCCCTGATGGGAAACCAGCGTCACCTGCCAGCCGCCCTCAAGGAGAGCGTCGTAGATCCACTGGCGGGTGCCGCCGGAGTACAAGAGAAACTGCTCATACCGGCGCGAGAATGTCTGCCACTGTTCCGCGTGCGCCCGCAGCGGGATTACCCGCTGGCAGGACTCGACAAGCCGGTCGCACCAATCCCGCCATGGATACCTGCGGGGGATGTCGAACTTCACGTAGTAGAGCCGCTGCACGGCCGCGTCCGACTCATAGAAGTCCGACTCCGCTAGTAGCAGAGGATCGTCCGTTACCACGGGCCGCCCATCCGCAAGCGCCCTGGCGAGAACCGGCACGCGCTCTTCAAACTGTGCGTGCGGGTCGAGCGCCCCGGACTTTGCCTCCCTGCTCCGGGCCATGGTCAGCCACGCCGCCACGATGGCGAACATAACCCAACCGGCCCTGCGGCTGCCCCGAGCCATACGGAACAGCATCAACGCCACGAAGCCGGCTAATCCTATTACGCAGATCAGTCCGTAACGTGCGAAGAGAACCATGTTGGTTGACGCCATCATTACGCAGATGAGGAGAGCCGGCGCCACCGCAAAACCCAGCAAAGCAGCGGCTTCCTGCGAGGGGAAGGTATTCTTGACTTCCTCATCGGCGTGATGGTGTGGAAACAGGCGAAGCAGCAGATACGCGGCAGCCCCGGCTCCCAACAGCGGCGTGATCGCCGTTTTTAGAGCAGCATCGTAAAAGCCGGGGAGATCTGAGTATCCGGGCTGCAGCCCATGCAAGTCTATTGTGACGGTGGGCGCCACCACCATCGGGTACAGCAAGGTAAGCGGCGCGGCCGCAGCAAAGCTTAACCAGACCGGCCAGTCGATCCGGCGCCGCTCTATGCTGCGTACTACCTCTCCCAAACCGAACGGCACGGCCAACAGAACCGCGAAGGGATGGCAGGCAAGCGCCACCGCAAGCGCTGTCGCGAGCGCCACGAGCGATATCCGCCGTGCCCGCCCATCAACTGCGTTCTGCCAGGCCACCAGCGCGATCCCGGCGCAACTCAAGACGATGCCGTAGGCGCGCGCCTCGAAGGCGTAGGGCCACGCGAACGTGAGCATCGGAAAGACCATGCCGATCAGCGCAAAGGGAACCGGGAGGCGGCGCCGCAGGAAAATGTACAGCGCCAACAACATGATCCAAAAACCCAGCAGCGCCGGAAGCCGGGTGGCCAGGTATCCGGGGCCGAAGAGAGCTTGGGAGAACCTGACAAAGAGGTGCGACAGGAGCATGTTGTTGTCGGCTCCGCTGAGATTCGCCGCCCACATGGCTGCGACGTTGGGCAGACGCGCGATATGCCACGTCACAAGCTCGTCATACCAGAACGGCCGGTACGCGGCGCGCAAGCCGGCACACGTCCAATAGACGATTGAGACTGCGACAACGCACCAAAACCCGATGGTAGGTCGTCGGAGTTTCATCTTGACAGTGTAACCTGACCATGTCGATAGGGAATATTCAGATGTATCCTGAAATACTCATCTTCATGCGAGACAAAATCGCCGCCACTGGGAGATAATTACGAGATGCGTCGCAGAACTTTATGAAGGATAAGCTTGCCACCTTGGCGAACCGCCTGCCATTGCGATCGCTGACGCGCTGGTGGATCGTGGGCATGGCCTTCCTGTTGGTCGGAACCGGGATTCTCTACGTCGCCAGAGATATCCTGCGCCTGCCGGTAATTCTTGCCACACCTGTAGCGGCAGAGCTTACGCTTCTGGTTCGGTTTTTGGCCAACGATTCGTGGGTTTTTGGACAAGGGAATCCAACCTGGCGGCGCCTTTGGCAGTTTCACGTGGCCAGTGCCGGGGGCTTTGTGATCTGGATGGCGGTTACGAACGGCCTGTACCAGCTTGGAGTGCAGTATCTGATCGCCTCCGTCATCGGAAGCGCGTGCTCGATGTGCTTCAGCATTGTTACAAATTTCCTATGGGTCTGGAGAGGTAAGGCAGGAGGTATTTCATCAGCAGAGAGTTCCGATGTCCCCATGAACTTAGCCCAAGTAACCAAGGAAGCGCCGGGTGTCGAATAACTCACATTCCTGCCGGGTCTGCGGAGCTTCCGTGATGGAAGAAATTAGCGAGTTCCGTTCGATGCCGCGTGTCACGTCCGATTGCGTACCATTTCGCGCGGATGGCCGGCTTTTCGTTTGCGGTTCGTGCAGCGCGGCACAATCTCCCGCTGATCAGCAGTGGTTCGACGAAATCGGCCAGATCTACGGAGCCTACCGCATCTATCCCCAATCGGGGGGCATTGAACAGCACGTGGTCGATCCAGCCACCGGACAGTTTCGCCGCCGCAGCGAGGTGCTGCTGGACCGGCTTTCCGAAATCCCCGGATTCCCGGGATCGGGCTCCGTCGTCGACATCGGTTGCGGCAACGGCGGCACCTTACGGGCCTTCGCAGGCCGCGGGGGATGGAGTTTGAACGGCCTGGAGATCAACGAAGCGAACCTCGCCGAGCTGACCTCGATTCCGGGCTTTCATGCATTGCACACGGGGAAGCCGCGGGATCTGCCTGGCCGTTTCGACGTAGTTACGATGGTACACGCTCTGGAGCACTTTCCCAGCCCATTGCCGGTGCTGAAGGATCTGCATTCCAAGATCGCGCCGGGCGGGCGCCTGTTCGTGGAGGTGCCGGACGCACTCGCCAACCCTTTTGACTACCTGATCGCGGATCACATGGTGCACTTCAGCGGTCCGGCGCTGGGCAGGCTGGCCACCGCGGCCGGGTACAGAGTGGAATGCCTTTCCGACGGATGGGTGCAGAAGGAACTGTCGATGACCGCGATCCCGCAGGCGCAAACTCAGCGGTGGGACGCTGCGGCCGGTGGCGAATCCGCGGGCCGCGTTCGTGCCCAGTTGGCGTGGCTCCATCGCGTCGCGGACGCCGCCCGGAAGAGCCTTGACGAGGCCCCGCAATTCGGCATCTTCGGCACTTCGATCGCCGCAAGCTGGATGTGTGGGCTGCTTGGCGACGGGGTTGCGTTCTTCGTGGACGAGGATACGAATCGTGTTGGTCACACCCACTTGCGTCGGCCAATACTCAGCCCGGCGCAAGTGCCGCCCGGTGCGGTAGTTTTTGCCGCCCTCATCCCTCGTATCGCTCACCGGGTTGCCGGGCGCCTGGCTGGCGCGCAGTTCGAACTCCGTATGCCGCCCGAGTAGATCGCCGGCACGCGCCGATGCCGTGCGATCACGGGCCGAATGCGTATATCACCGTCTGGCCCAGGCGGTAGACTGGCCTGTAACCATTTCGCTGCAAACTCTCTTCAAAGGGTTCGCGATCCGCCGTCAGGATCACCACGCGCGGATGATGGTGTTCGAAGTCTGCCTCGATGGCGGACTCGGACAGGATACCGTACGTACGAAGCTGGTTCGCGGAGAGGCGGTGGGCAATCAAGAGGCCGAAATCGTTTTCCGTTCCAACTACCGCGGTGGCGTGGGACTCGAGCAGATCTCCAGGCCACCTGCTGAAGACCTCCTCTCCAGGCGCCGTGACCCTGTCGATCTGACGCGACACCTCCCGGACCGAGTGCAACCGCCAATTCACGGCATTCGCCTCGGTTACGACGCTGATGATGCCGGTACCGGAGGAGAGATAGCGCGGCAGTTCGAATGGCACCGGCAAGAGATAGGCGATCAGCGCACAAGACAGTACGATGACATACTTGCGGGAGCGGCCGATTTCCCATGCAAATGTCACCGCTCCGACGATGAGAAATGGGACAGCGGCACAATAGT
Organism: Candidatus Acidiferrales bacterium; assembly: GCA_035499435.1. GTDB lineage: Bacteria > Acidobacteriota > Terriglobia > Bryobacterales > Bryobacteraceae > Solibacter. Next base: position 23,154 of record DATJYW010000058.1, read on the forward strand.
ACTGCTGATAAGTTGGCGTAGGAAGCGTTGAGACCCCGATGATGGCCGCTGCAAGGCCCATCGCGGGCCAGACGCTCGGCCATCGCGCGTTCGGTTGCAGAACAAGGTACAGGGCGTTTGAGAGAATAAGCAGGCCGAACGGTATACCGCTGCCCTCCGCGGTCCCAATCAGGCCGCTGATTTTCAGCAGCATGACGATCTTCTGGTGAAGACTGCCCACCAGACCTGCGTCGGTTCGCACGGCGTGGTAGCCCAGGTTGTTGAACAGATAAGCCGCCGGTGCGGACACAGCCCAGATCAGATTCGGCAGCAGACCGGCGGCAATGCCGAGAACAAACCAGGCATAGCAGGTCGCCAGCGGGGGCAAGAATTTCCGCCGGGCATAGATGCACATCACAAAAACCGGCATCGTTGCCACCAGAAACAGCCTGGTATCGATACTTAGTGCCAGCAACAGGCCGCCTGCAAACAGGCCGGTACGATTCGATACTCTCCAAAGTATGAGATATGCCGCGAACAGCAGTAGCACCGACAGCGAGTAGGTCTTGGCAATCGGATACCATCCCAGCACGTAGGTGTTCGACACGAACATCAGCACGGAACAGCCGCCGGCGAGCAGGCTGCCAGCCACCTGCGAAACATGCCTGAAAAGGAGGCAGCCGATGACAGTGGCGCACAACGCCGACAGCAGGCGCCCTGATTCCCACGTCTCCCCCATAATCCGCATCCAGAGTCCGTACACGTATGGAAGCAGCGGCATTTGTGTGTAGAAGAAATCCCGGTACAACAGCTTGCCGTGGAGAACGGACTTGGCGGCGAGGAGATAGAATCCTTCGTCGTAATCTACCAGACGGTGCCTGGAGACCGCGATCAGTACGGCTCCGAGCACGAGCACAATTGTAAGAAGCGATAACACGGCGCTGCGGCCTAACCGCTGCTCCCGAACCGGCAAAAACCGAGGCATAAACACTTTGCTACTACCTTCGGAAGACATACAACGTGAAATTTCCTGCCGGCGGTTCAACTGCGGCTCGATATCCCGCCCGCGACATCTGATCCTTGAGCCAGTCCGCCCACCTGTCGTCTTTGTCCACGAACAGCACTTCGGGTACCGCTGTCAGCCGCGAGTCGATGAAGCCGCTCAGGTAGACCTTGGCCTCTTCTATGGGCGCCACGGGCATCGGAAGCAGCGGGTTCGAGATCGGGTAGGCTACCAGGGGCGCGAAAAGATAGCTGTCCGGCCGATTGCCTGCTCGCCAGTCGTAAAAAAGCGATTGCTGTAACAGGCTTGGAAAAAATACGGGAACGTTGGGCCGGGCCCTGACCAGGCGAATGATGGGAAGCAGCTCATCCTTGCCGTTTTTCCATCGCGTCAGGATCAATGGATTCGCCGCGAAGGCCAGCACGCCCGCCAGCGCCCAGACTCGTGCCCCGCGTGCTCCGAACGCCAGGTAGCCGAGGTATGTCAATGCGAGGGCCTGTCCCGGATAGGTAAAAGCCAGGTATCTAGGCACGAAGACCGTCATCGGCGTCGCCCGTGAGATCATAAAGAACAATAGCGGCCCCACCAGCCACCAGGCCAGTATGAGAATCATCAGCTCCGGTTTGCGCTCGCCGGCATGAGCGGCAGGCCTCGGATACAGAAAGGCCATCACCACGGCCGCGATCAGGAGACCTGCGAGAAGCTCCGACGGCCCAAGGTAGTCGGTAAGATCGCGAATCGAGGGGGCATGAAGGTACGGCATGGTGGTCCGCTCACGCATCAGGGACCGAAGGTGCGGCACCAGAGGAAGAGACAGGAGCGGAATTGCGCACCACGCGCAGAATAGCTCCCAGATCCGGGTAATGCGTCCCCTTAGCAAGGCTACGTAAGCCACATAGATCGCGTGAACCGCCAGGATCGCGGCAAAGAAATAGTGCAGATAGAAGACAAGAAGCGAAGCCAAGAGATATAAGACCAAGTGCTTCCGGAAGCGGTTCCGGTCCCACTCGAGGAGTGACCAACACGAGGCTGTGACGGCACCAATAGCCAGAGCATAGGGACGCGCCTGGTACCCGATCAGGGTGAGATCGGGATGAAATATGAATAGGGCCACCGCGGCGAGGCCAGCCCCGCGGCCGATCCACGTCTCGCCAATCCTGAAAAGGAAGTAAGCGGCAAGTACGATGCCGATCACACTCGGAATACGCAGAAGGAAGTCCCGGAGGGGTGAACCGTCGAAACAAAAGAAAGCCGCGATAATCGAATAGAGAATCGACTGGCCGGGGAAGACCAGAGTTTTCGGTATAGATTGAGCTACCCCCTCGTGAACCATCCAGTAAGTTCCGGCTTCATCCACCCAGAAGCTGCGAAACAGCAGGGGCATCCAGACATCGACCGCGAGGGCAGCAAGCAGTACGGCGAACACCGGACCGCCCGATATTGCGGCCAGAAAACGCGGCACCCCGGGCGTTTCCAGGCTTTTCTCCGCTTCCTTGCGCTGCTGAACTGGTTGAGGCATGTCCCTCTATTTGACCGCAAGCACCCGCATGGAATCCCAGAGGTTGATCGGCAGGGCCACGGAGTTAAGCGTCTTCACTTTACGCTGGCTCAAGCCGGCGAGCCGCTGAAGCTGGTATAGCACGAGAGAAAGGGGGACCTTTTTCCAGGGATGCGACAGTTCGACGACACGCAGGCCTGCGCGTTCAATCATACGAGACATCGATACCTTGGTAAAGAACGACAGATGCTGCGGAGGAGTCATCAGCCGCCATCGCCTGCCCATCGTACGCGCCAGCAGGGATCCCCAATCTCCAGTGGTGAGTAGCAGAACCCCGCCGGTCTTCAGACGCTGCCCTATCATTCTTACCACCTCGTGCGGGTCGGGAACGTGTTCGATCACATCCAGGCCTACCACCGCGTCATACGGCCCGTCCAAAGTGGCGTCACTAACGACTCCGGCAGTAACTCGCAATCCACGCGACTGGCAAAAACCTACCGCATCGGCTGACAACTCGATACCTTCGACGGCACGAAAATGCCGTGCGGCTTCCTTCAGAAAGAAGCCGTAAGCGCACCCGAACTCCAGGAGCCTATCTCTGCCGGTGGATCGCCTCCGCAGGTATGCCAGGGTATGCTGAAACTCGGCACGGAGAGTATCTTCGCTGCCTATATAGTCTGCGTACCCGTCATCCACGCGGCCCTGAAAGTATGCTTCGGAGTAATACCGCTCGAAGTCGAAGCCTTCTTCAAGGACGGTCCTCCCCAGCCCGCAGGAAGGACAGCGCACGATCGTGAACGAACGCACGTCGTACATCGCCTGCACTCGTTCGTCCCCGCAGCAGATACACGCCTGAGCTCCCATCGCGTTGCAAATCCGGTATTCCCGGTCAAACGTAACACACGGGCCATTTGTCTGTAAAGGCCGCAAGCGACAATGCTAGAATCGACGAATGAATGGGGAGCGCCAGTGGTGGCGCGCATTACGCAGCCGTTATCCGAAGGAATTTGCCGACGCCTGGATTCATCTGATCCTGGCGGCGGTTCTTACCGCGAGCATCGCCCAGCAAACGGTGACCCGGGCACGTCCTCTGACTTATCTACACGCCTGGGGCGCTGCCGGGGCCGCAGTCGATGCCCGCGCTTTTCGCATCGCGGGCATCTTCGCCCTCAAAGGTGTGCCAGTTCACAATAATCCGCCTTTTGGCATCCACCCGGCGGCTTATCTCCACTGGCCGCCCCTGTTGGCCCTGGCTTTGACTTTCTGGTTCAGCCTCTGGGGCGAGTCGGAAAGTGCCATACACCTGTTTACATTGGTTGTCTATCTTCTTACAACAGGCTTTCTGTATTGGCTTCTCAAAGTCATGGTGGGGAGGGCCGGAGCCGCAATTGGAACGCTGGGCTGGCTGGCTTTGCCGGTGGTCGTGCGGTACGCGCACGTGGTTCTGAACGAGAGTCTTGGATTTCCGTTTGCGCTGTTCGCGCTAATTGCGTTCGCGCACCAGAAGGACTCCGCACACCCGGCACGTTGGAAGGCCGGCGGCGTATGGGCGATGGTTTTTGCGGTGCTATCCAGTTGGCAGTTTTTGCTGGTGCCCGTGGGCCTGCTGGCGGCGACGCTCTGGAATCGCAGCCGCCCAGGGACTCGGGTGGCGGCAATCTATCTCCTGGCGGGTATCGTGACGGCCTTGACAGTAATTGCCTGGTACGGGCTGGCGTATCCCGCACTCGCAACCGATGTGTTTCAGGCCGCACTATACCGCATGGGGCTCTCCCATGCTTACAGCACCAATGCGATCAGCGGCCTGGGCTCCACCGCACCTTTTCTCCCGTTCCGGTCGATGGTCTGGTCCGAAGCCCGAAACCTGCGGTGGGGCTTGGGCGCGACGGCATGGATGGCGCTGGCGGCGGTCCTGATCAGCCAATTGCGGCATTGGCAAGCGCGGCTGAACGGCACCAGCCTCACAGTCTTCTGCGGGCTGGTGGCTCCTCCCCTGCTGTGGTTTCCGCTCTTTATGAATCATGCGGCGATTCACGAATTCGTAACGATCCTGCTGGCTCCCGCGGCCGCGTTCGCCATGGCGTGGTGTGGCACTCTGTTGCTGGATGCATTGGGTTCGTTTGGTACCGCGCGCGCAACGGCCCTGATCAGGACCTTGATCCTGGCCATCCCAATCGCTCTCTCGCTCCCGCTGCTGCGCCAGGTGCACAGAAACGTGCAGATCAGCCGCGCGGCGGGCAGCCTGATTCCGGCGGTTTCTCCCAGACCGGACATCATGGAGCCGGACGAACTGGTGGACTTCGGCCGTGCGCTGCGCGCCCGCACCGAACCGGCGGCGGTGGTCCTCACCCCCGAGCCCTCGTCGGTGCCGCTGTATTATTCCTGGCGGCACATGATTCAGGGAGTGACTTCGGAGGAGGATCTGAACAAGTTAGTACCCTTGATTGGGACGGAATTTCCATCCTCGCCGATTTACCTTGCATTAATCAGGCGGGAAGAATCCAATTTCCCAAGCGTGCCGGCAACCGCAACTTCGGGGACGCGGGATCCGTTCCTGATTGTCAGACTCGAGGCTGGGCCAAGGAGCGCGCAAGGCAAATAGCGCCGGCGGACGTACCGCCGGCGCCGGAGACTTCACTTACTGTCCCCAAACCACAGCGCAGGTTCCCGAACCGGCACCGCTTCCGCCGGCGGTGAAGGTGGCTGTCGCGCCCGTCGACGTGTCAGTAATCGTCAGGCTGCCTGCCGCGGTGCCCACGGTCAGGCTGACGCTCCCCGACGAGTCACCGGTGATGGTCGCCGTGCCGATGCCGGAGCCCGCCCCGCCTGAAACCGTGAACAGTCCAGCGACGGCTTCCTGTGTCCACACGGTGTTCCCGCCCGTGAGGGTGAGCGTCTGAATCGAACGCAAGTTCCCACCTGCCGGGGAGATGGTAAGCGTGGGAGACGCAACCCCGACAGTCGCAACCGCCGAGCCGGTTCCGGTTTCATTGATGGAAAGGGTCCCGGTTGCCGTTCCGGTCTGGACCACGATCGTGGCCGAGGTGCCGGACGTGACGGTCTGGCTGATCTTGGTAATGTTGCCTACGCCGTTGAGCGCAAATACGGTCGCGCCGCTCCAGGATGTGCCCGTCCCGGTCAACGTCAAGGCGATGTTCCCGGGATGACCGGCCGGAATCGACGCGGGAGACACGGTAAACGTGCCGGAGCTTTGGACACCGCTGGTCAAGCCGGTCGTGATCGTCCAAAAACCGCTCGGGGACAACAGGTTCTTATAGCGAGCCGCAATCCATGCTGCGCCGCGGTTGGTGTTATCAATGGTGAATTCTGCAATGCTGCCGTTCCAGAACTCGCCGCCAGCGTAGGCCCCGGTCCGCCCCAGCGCTACATAGGTGGCGCTCTTATTGGTAGGTGTCATCGAGCTGATATCAGACGATGTGCCTTCCGTTGCGCCATCCACGTATAGCTGAAGCGTGCTGCTGCTCGCCACGGTACAAGCCTGGTGCCATACTCCGGAGTTAATCGCGGTGGCTCCCACCGCCCACCAGTTATAATTCGGGCCGTTGTCGGTGATGTAAGTCTGCATGGTCCCACTTGTGGATGACCGGCTAAGGTTGAACCCCGCGAATCCGGAACCTCCATCGTCGTCTCCAAATACAAAGTCCGCGCCTCCCGATGTGTGCGCGTTAAACTTGAACCACGCGCAACCGGTGAAGGGCTTACCCCTGCGTCCCCCATTGGCAACCTGCAGGTAACTATTGACGTTACCCGCGAAGGTGGCTGCGCCGGCATCATCCGCACTGGGGCCTGCCGCCGCTCCGGGAGCTGACGGGCCGGCCGTCACGGCATTGCCAAAGTAATCGACTGCATTCAGCGCTACACCGTTGGGCATGGCCAGCGCGGCAACCGTGCTGCCATCCCAAGCCGCGCTCGCAGTGCCTCCCTGGCACGTGGTAACAGATGACTTTCCATACCACGCGTACAGCGTGGTCCCTGCCGCCACGCTCGGCAGGCGCACGTGCGCCGAGTAGGCGCCGGTGGCGGCATTGTAGGTGTCGAATTGCCACGTAAGCACGGAGGTACCGGCTGAATCGCTGGTGAAGATGAAGTCGGCCGGAATGGTCAGACCGTAGAGGGTCTGGGTACACGTGTGTTGAATCCTCCCGCCGTTGACGACCGTCTTGAAGTCCGCTGCGGTTCCCGCAACCACCACAGTGAAATTGGTCAGCGTACCGGACACCTGGCCCGCGCTGACCGTGAAGGTGGCCTCGTAAGTATATCCATTGGTCCACTGCGCCACGGCCGGCGCCCCCAACACCAGAAGCAAAAGACTAATTCTGGTCATGACTTACCTCCCCTCCCATAACTGGATTTGTCCAGTCAACCACGTGATTCCCGACGGGTTGGAAAGGGTAAAGCAGACCATGGTGCCGGGCTGCAGCGGGCCGCTGGAGGGATTGGTGCCGGCATAGCTCCAGCCGGTGAGATTCGAGTCCTGTTTCCAGGCTGCGCCGCTGAGCGGTTCCCCTCCGTTCGAGATGTCCACTGCTGACGCAGGGCCGGTGTAAGATCCGAGCCCAACAGCTTTGACGGTTATCGTGGCAGCGCCGGCCTGGTCAGCCGCCATCGAAAACTGGTTGATTGTTCCCCCAAAGGAAATCAGGCTGCATCGGCTGGTTGTGCCGCTCAGGGACGCTCCTCCCCCGTCGAAGAAGAAAGCGACGGTCTTGAACGGCATATAGTTATTGCTGCTCCAGTTGGGATCCGTGAAGCGGGTCCCGGTCACGTCGACGTAGTTGGTGCGGTCGACATTGTTGTTGATTGCGGTGCCGTCCCCGCACAGGGCGTAGGTCTGCAAATCTCCGTCCCAGAAGCCGTTCCCGGCAATGATGTTGTTGGTGGCTTTCTGTAAGCGAATGCCGCAGCCGTAGGTGTGTCCCCAGCCCAGCTCGATAGTATTGTCCTTGATGACGTTGGCCCGGCTCGCGTCGACGCCGATGGCGTAGCCGATGATGTCGATGGCATTGGGCTTGGAAGTCGAATTACCGCCCATGATGAAGTTACCGTCGATGACGATGCCGTTTACAGCGCTCTGTCCCCAGACGGCGCGGGCCATACCGAGAAAGCGGTTATCCCGGATGATGCTTCCGTAACCCGAGAAATGATCCGCAATGGTTCCGGTATCCGCCTGGTTGTTCTCCGTGGTGCCGCCGAGGATGATCGCGTCGTTGCAGCCGCTGCCCAATCCATGCTGGCCCCAGAAAGTCGTGTTGTGCGCGTACAGGGCGGACCCGGTGACCATCAGGTAGGCCGCGCAGTCGGTTCCGCCGTCGGTGATGGTGACATTGTCGATGACGAGGTCTCCGTGTCCCATGGACAGAATTTTCGGGCCGTTTCCGTACTGCGGATAGGACGAATTGCCGCTATACCGCAGATCCAGGGTCCCTCCGGTTTGGCCGGCCTGGGTGCTGGCATCGCCGTATCCGCCGGCGTTGCCGATGGACGTGATTCGGTAAGGTGGCTGGGTATAATAAGGGGCGCCCGAATTCGGCAGGACGATCTGCCCATCGGCACGCAGGGTCTTTCCGTTGTTGATGGCGAGGCATCCGCCGCCCGCCGAATAGAAGTTCGCGAACGTGGTATTCAGTAAGGCAGTCTCATCGGTTCCATTCAGGGCAAACCCGAGCGCGGTCGCAAGCTGGCACGGCCCAGCCGCTCCGCTGCCGGCGCCGATGGTCCACGTGCCGGGAGCGGTGCAGTAGGCGAGGTTCTGCCCGGGCGTGGCATCGGTGGCGAAATACATCTGCCCCACGATGCAGACTCCCGGGCGCGCCGCGAGCGTCCCCGATTTCACCGGCGACGTGCTGCCCGCCGCAGTGAAATCCACGACCGCCAGGGAGCCGTTGGACCGCAGCGGGCCCAACATGGTGATGCCGCCATTCACCGTTTCCTGTGCGTTGCACAGCGCGGCCCATCCCAACAGCGCCAGCGCCAGGGTGGCTCTATTTCTCTTCATGGTAGTGCTGTTCCTCATAATCAAAAAGGGGCGGCGACTGGCGCCGCTTCTCGCCTCTCAGCATGCCACAGGGCGTTTTGCCACAGTCCTCGATTTGTTACGGGGCGTAGAAAACAAACGACAAAATAAAGTGCAAACTTCGGTGATCGTATGAGAGCGCTGCAGCAACTCCGCGGCTGATTCGGTCAAAATCAGCCTTGTGCAGCCAACACAAGGAGGTACTGCAGCGTGAAACAGTATATCGGGTGCGATGCTCACGCGCGCTATTCCGTTTTCGTGAGCGTGGATGAAACCGGTCGGATTGGAGCGCCGGTTCGGGTGGACCATTTAGGTCGGGGCTTGCGCGATTACCTGCAAGCTCTGGAGAAGGACACTCCGGTGGCGGTGGAGGCCAGCGGCGGATGGTATTGGTTTATGGATGAGCTGGAAGCGGCGGGTTTGGATGCCCGGCTGGTGAATCCATTGGAGGCGAAGCGGCAGATCGGCGGGCGCAACAAGACCGACAAACTGGATGCGCGCGGGCTGGCCATCTTGCTGCGAAATGGGACTCTTCCAGAGGTATGGATTCCGCCGGGCGAGTTACGGGATCTGCGGGGACTGATGCGCGGGCGGCTGGCGATGCGTTCGCACACGACGGTGCTGAAGAATCGGATTCATGCCGCCATAAAACGTTACGGAACGTTAGATGGCGAGGCGGTCAGTGATCTATTTGCGAAAAAGCAGCGATTACGTTTGTCGCTGGCGATTGGGAGATTGCCGGAGGAAACGCGGTGCGCGACCTTGCATGAGTGGGAATTGCTGGATGAAGTGGAGCGGCACATTGGCGAACTGGAGGTGAGAATCCGCGGCCGCATCGGCTGTGTGGGTTGGGTGCGGTTGCTGAAGTCGTTACCGGGCGTGGGCGAAATCTCACGATTCATCTGGAGATTGGGGATGTGAACCGATTCCCCACAGCCGCTCACTTGGCCAGTTACGCGGGGCTGGTGCCCACCGTACACGCCAGCGGGGGCAAATCGTTTGCCGGCCCTACTTCCAAACAGGCCAATCACTATTTGCGTTGGGCTTTTGTCGAGGCTGCGGATTGCATCCTGATGCACCGGCATCGTTTCACCGGACATCACGCTTTACAGCTATACGATCGAGTGAAGGCCAAAAAGTGTCACGGCAAAGCGGCCGTGGCCGTCGCCAGGCACCTGGCGGAATCGAGTTGGTGGATTCTCCGCAAACGGGAAAAGTATCGGCAGCCGCATGCGGCCGTTGGGTCTTCGTCCAAGAACGGGTAAGCGCGGGAGGCATTCTGGCCCTTTGAGGCCGTGCGTGTGATTGCGACACCCGGGGCGAAGACGCTCATGCTCGCTGTCAGAGCGGATAGATGACTGGGGACGAAACCGATCGTGAGAGCACATTGGACGAAACCACAGGAGGTGTCCCGTCCAAACCGTGGCTGGGTGCCAACCCGACGATTCTGGGGCTCCGCCCCAGACCCCGGAGTTTAGCGCTTTACGGCCAGGATTGGCTCTGAACTTCGAAACCAAAAGCGGATGGGCGGGAGCTGAGCACCCGCGCCAATCCCGGCTGCCGGATCGGCGCTCGGGTCGCTCTCCAGCGTTGCCCTAACCTCCGTCCGGGTATTAGAAGTCTACCGAAAAAACGAAATTTCTTGCTAATGGACCGCAAAAAAACACTTGACTCGAGCAGCGCTCTCATAGATGACTCGAGCAGCGCTCTCATAGATGACATGTCGGCCCTACGGGACCGACAGCCGGGCGGATGAGAAGGGAACCGAGCGGAGCGCACACGGAGGTGCCGCTCAGCGAAAGCAGGCCGAACGAACGCGGATGAATGCTCTGGCAGTCGCGACTACCTGGAGCAGGGCGGACTCCAGGCTCGTCCGACATCTGCGGGCCATCTGGTTTTCAGAGGTGGCGGCCGTATTTTTGCACCGGGGCGGGCGTCTCCGCAAGGCGCTTTAACTGCGGCGCCAGGTCCTTCTGCGGAATTACCACCTCGACCAGCGCCGGCATCTCGTCCAGGTTTTTGACTTCCGCCAGCGCCGCGCGCAAATCCGCCACCGTTTGCGCACGATAGCCCTTGGCGCCGAACGCCTTCGCCAGCGCCAGGTAATCCCAGGCGGAAAGCAGGTCGAAAGGCGCGAATTGCCCGTCCGGTTGGAAGGCCGTGATGTCCACAAAGGCCTGCTCGATGGCGTAAGCCTCGTTGCTCATCACGAAGACGGCCGCATTGACGCGCTGGCGGGCGAGACTGGAGAGTTCCTGGCAGATCATCATGAAGCCGCCGTCGCCCGCTACTACAAATGGCCGCTTGCCGCTGCCCAACGCCACGCCCAGTGCGCAACCCGTCTCGTGTCCCAGTGAGCCCCACGCCGCCTGCGCGACAAAACTATTCCGCGGCAGGCCGAACAGGTTGCCGAAGACGTAGAGCGACGTGCTCTCGCCCAGTATCAGGGCAACGTGGTTGAGAAGCCCTTGGTCCCTGAGAAAACCACTGAGTTCGTGGAAGAACACGTTGTAGGTAAGTTTGCCGGCGGGCCCTGCAGCCGGCTCCGGTTGCGCTTCCACTTTCGGTAGTTTGTACGCGCGCGGCTTGCCCCCGCTGCCCTGAAACCGTTTGGCGAGGCCATTCACGAAATCCTGGAATCCGACCCCGCGGTAATACTGTTGGCCGACGCGTGTCACCTCATCCGTGGCTTCGATCATGTTCCCGAAACTGGACGCCATGATGTTCAGGTAATCATCGGTGATGATGGTCCCCAGCGCGATGGGGCAATCGGTGGCCTGCATCACGGCGCGAGTAATCGCCGGGGACGCAGGCCCGGCGTAGGTGCCGATGAAATGAGGCTGGCTCTCATCGAGCACGGTCTTGCCCAGGCTCGTGGTGGTGAAATACAAGCCGCTCGCGTCCAGCAAGGACTGAAGTGCGTCCTGCAAACCGTAACGTTGGATCTGCACTCCTGCCCACAACACCGGCAGGCCGGCAGCCTGGATCCGCGCCCAGGCCGCATCGAGCGCCGCTGACAACGAAGATGGATCGCTCGCCGGATGCCGCGGCTGCAGGGTGCCCACAGGAGCGGCGCAATCCAGGGCCCAAACGTTGGTCAGGACCTCAATGTAGATGGGCCTCCGGTGCGTCAGCAGGGCCGTGATGGCGCCGTCGATCTGCGACGGAGCCCTTTCAGCCGACTGCACAATCACTGAAGCTACAGTCACGTTCTGAAATACGAGTTGGTCGGCACGCAGGTTGCCGGTGCTGTGATGGAACAGGATTCCCTGCCGGCGCTCGAGGCGGCGGTCGGAAGTGCTGGGACCGGACGAAATCACCACCACGGGCAGGCGCTCCACGTAGGACCCGGCGCAGCAATTCAGCAGGCTGAAGGTGCCCACGCCGTATTGCACGCAAGCCGCCCCAATGCCCTTGAAGCGGGCGTAGCCATCGGCCGCGTAGCCGGATCCGAGCTCGTTGATGTTGGCCACGCGAGTGATTCCGGGCGTGCTGTCCAGGGCCTTGAGAAAGGGCGAGCAGTAATCGCCCGGCACGGCGAAGAGGTGAGTCAGGCCCGACTGCATGAGACGCGCGAGGAGGTAATCGGCGACCGTCATGATGGTCTAGCCCTCCTCCACAGCCTGCAGACAGTTTGGAGTGATGGATGCCAGGCCGCCGCCGGTCGTCTCGACGCAGCCTTCCAGATCGCCGCAGCCGGGGCACGGATTCGGCAGGAGCGGGTAGTCTTTCTTGAGCCATCCGGGCGATTTCAGTCCGAAGAACTCCTGAAGCGTGGACTCGGCGGTATCGAGCGCGCCTTCCACCCAACCCTGGTCGTAGGAGTACGCTTCGCCCACGATGTAGACGTGCTGATCGCGGACCGGCTTTCGCATGCGGCACATGATCTGGTCCAGCCGGTAGTTGGCCTTCCACTCGTGCCATCCGCCGCCGTACGGGTCCTCATTCCAGGTGTGGTAGACCGCCGAGTACGGCTTCGGAATCTCCGGCAGGGCGTGCACGCGGGCCACTTGCGAGTTGGCAATCTCGATCATCTCTTCGGTTGCGGGGAACTCGGTCTTGGGCATCCAGGCCGTAACGCCCGGCTCCAGGCAGGAAGGCTTATAGCCTTTGTACGGATCGCCGGCCTCCAGCCCCTTCCAGAAGGGCACCGTGCTGATGTCGTTGTAGCTGGCCATGAGGAGTGAGTTCAGGAACGGCAGGCCATACTCCTGTTCGCACTCGGTGCCGAAGTAATACACCTGGCGCACCGGCAGGTCGGTCACGGAGCGGCCGGCTACCAGTCCGAGCGCGCGCCACCACGGGCGCTCATAAGCGAGGAAGAGTTTGAAAGCGCTTTGGATCAGCACCGACGGGATGTTCTCCTTGAGCCACGGATCGTCGAACAGCGTGCTCTTGATGAGTTCCAGCGAGCGCCGCGGCATCGACAGGATCACCTGCCTGGCTTTCACCTTGATCGGAGCAGCGTCCTCCGCGTGGTGGGTCTTGCATTCTTTGGTGACGGTTTTCTCGAAGATGAGTGTGTAGGGGTACTCGCCCGACCCGATCACGATCTCAGCCAGGCGATGGTTCATGTGCAGACGCTGGCCCTTGGGCAGACGCCCGGGAAAAGTCTCATTGAATTGCCTGGCCAAGGTAATGGGGAGTTGATCGTAACCGTCCCGCAGCGTCAGAAACCTGGTGTTGTCGCTGTATTCCGTGGCGGGAAGCTGGGTGACCGCGTTGGCGTTAGCAACGTTGGCGTCGTAGCCGCCCGCGTCCTTCATGAACTGGTAGCCTTCGTTGCTGAGCACGCGGTACATCAGGTCCCAGAAGCCATATTTCCAGATGGGCTTGCCGAAGATCCTGATCTTCATCTGGTCGCAGAGGCTGAGGTTGCCGAAGTTAGGATAAATATTATTCATCACCTGAACCTGCAAGTTAGTGGGGCCGAGCCCGCGCTCGCTCCAGGCCAGGTTGTAAGGAACCTTGCTCGGATCGGATAATTCGTGGAGCCGGAAGTGGCGTCCGCGCAGATAGAACAGATTGCAGTTCGATCCCACCGGCTTGGGTGCACCCATCGGAAAGTCTTTGGTCTGAATCTCCAGGTGGTCGACGAGGTTGGCCACCAGGATGTGCTGATCAGGGATATACCGCATGCCGCCGACTTCAGCTTTCACGTGCGGCAATCCGGGCAGCGTGACCGTGTACAGCCTGCCGCCAATGCGGTCGCTGAATTCAAAGAGGCCAATACGCGATTCGGCGCCCTTTTCCTGCTGGAGCCTCCATGCTGCATACGCTCCAGACACTCCTCCTCCGACTATGGCGACGTCCAGTTCCATCTTTCGTTTTCCCCTCCAGTCCGCACGATGATACTGGATATCGGGCAGCAAATACAAGAGCGCGAGTAAGTAGCCGGGTGTTAGTTGGAAGGCGCCACCAGGGTCGCCACGTCTACACCGGTATTTCCCGTAGTTGCCTGGTAAGCATACACGGTGATTTCGAAGAAGCCGCCGCCGGCGGGAGGCGTCCAGGTGCCGGTAAACTGACCGGGTGCATTGGCGGGAGCAATCTCCGTGAATACCAAGGGGACCTCTGCGGTATTGCCACCTGCCTGTCGGACGATGGCTTTGACTTCGAAGTCGTCGGGCAGCCAGGGCTGGTCGCCATCCGCCAGGTTCTCGCAGAACTTCTTTTTCCCGAATTTTGGCGATATCGGGCAACCGCACATCATGGCGACGTTGGCACGGATGTGGAGCTGACCGAGCACCTGCGGGGCATAATGCGTGGGGGGCTCGACGATCTGCACGATCAGGCCGGGGATTTCGAGCAGGAAGCCGTTGCCCTCCGTCAGGTCCTTGCCGGGATAGACCCACTGGGTGGCAGACACCGTGTTCGCCGATTGGCGCGCACCTACCGGACCCCAAGCGGTAACCTCGATCTGACGCGGCCGATCCAGGTCGAGGCAGGCATCGAAAACGGACGCGCCCGCAGTGGGCAGAGGCTGCCCGCGCCGCAGACTGACGCACATCACACCGCCCGGCCCGTTGAGGCCGGACGATCCCGTGGTGACCCCTTGGGCGAGCAGTTCCTTGGTCCATGCGTCCCGCACCACAACCTGCGCTCCACCGATATCGTCGCCCAGGAACTTTCCGCCGCGCGCGATCACGCGCACACTGATTCTCGTTACAGTACCGCTCACGTAGTCTGTCTCCCTTCGGCGCCAGTATACTGTGCTCGGCGCGAAAGGGGGACGGCCGCGGTCAATCGATCAACAATTTCAGGTCGATCGTCATCGCCATAGCCAGATTAGCCGGCGTGGTTTGGGTGGAGCACATGCAGGCGGGTTTTTAAGGTAAGGGAAAATTCCCGGCCAAACGCGACAGCTCATCGGCAGCGCCGCACATAGGAAGACCGTGGCCGGCAGCGATCAATGAGGGACGCAAGCCCGCCAGCAATTCCACGGACCGCCGGGCATTTTTCCAGTTCGATGTCGCGGGCACAGGTGGGCGGCAGACACGCGTGCGCCGGACGATAGTGTCCACAAAGCTGTCCAGGTTCATGGTGGTTACCGCGTCGCCTGCCAGCAACGCCCCATCGGTGCGGCGGAAGAATGCCACGTGACCCGGCGTGTGGCCGGGTGTCTCGATCATCTCCCAATCCGGAAGACCCGGAACACCTTGTTTGGGCTCCAGCACGGTAACGCGGGTGCCCAGGTTGACGGTGCTGGTTGGGAAGAACCTCGCGATCCGTGTGAAGAATCCGGGGGAACTCAGGTTGAAGGGCGGGTAATGCGCCTGGCCAGTGAGATAGGGGAGTTCCAGCCGGTGGGCGAAGATGGGAACGCCAAATGCATCGGCGAGCGGGCCGGCGGATCCGGCGTGGTCGAAATGGCCATGGGTCAACAGAATCGCGCGCGGCCGGTTGCCGCGACCGAAACGACGTTCCGCAGCACGCCGGATCCGGCGCTCGTTCCCGGGCGTACACGCATCCACCAATACCCACGACGAGTCGTCGCCGACGAGGTACGCGTTGGAAATCAAAGTGGGAATGATGACGACGCCGGGCGCCACTTCTCGGGGATCAGAACGGGTTTGCACGATGCGATGCGGACCATTCTAAAGCAGACGGCGGTTTACTCATAACGTAAGGCTTCCACCGGGTCCAGGCGTGCCGCTTTGACGGCCGGCCAGACACCAAAGAAAATCCCCACCCCGACCGACACGGCGAAGCCGGTAATCAGCGCCCAAACCGGCACGACCGAAGGCAGCGAACTTACCAGTGCGCCGATCAACACCGTCACCAGAACCGCGAATACAATACCGATCATCCCGCCCGCACCCGTCAGCGTAACCGCTTCAAACAGGAACTGGATGACGATGTCGCGCCGGCGCGCGCCGATGGCTTTGCGCACTCCGATCTCGCGTGTCCGCTCGGTCACGCTCACCAACATGATGTTCATCACACCAATGCCACCCACGAGGAGTCCCAAAGCCGAGATTGCAATGGCGACCATAACGATCATCCCTGTCACGCTGTCGAACTGCTTGACGATCTGGTCAGGCGTGCTCAGGCTGAAATCGTCGGGATCGTGCGGGCCCAGGTGCCGCAGCTTGTGAAGGGTTGCCTCGATCTCGTCGTAGGCTTGTTGCCGCAGTCCCGGCCGGGCCCTGGCTGTCAGCGTGAAGCTATTTACCTGAGGATACCGGACGCACGCCGTACGGAAAGGAATGCTGATCTGCGAGTCTACGGGGTTCTGGCCAAAGAAGCCGCCTTTCATTTTGACGAAGACGCCCACTACGGTGTATTCGGCGCCGTCCACCATGATCTGGCGGCCGACGGCGTTGCCATCGGGGAACAGCGTCTCGGCGATCGCGTGTCCGAGAATCGTCACTTTTGCTCCGCGGCGGTCCTCCTCGGCGGTATAGTGCCGGCCGTACTCCATGTTGCGCGGGATTGTCGAAAAAGCCTC
Organism: Candidatus Acidiferrales bacterium; assembly: GCA_035499435.1. Lineage (GTDB taxonomy): Bacteria > Acidobacteriota > Terriglobia > Bryobacterales > Bryobacteraceae > Solibacter. The sequence goes on from DATJYW010000058.1 coordinate 39,619, forward strand.
GGTCGCGTCGCCCACGATCGAGAACTGGTCGGTATCGATGCCGCCGGCCTTGACGATCAGCGGCTTACCCCCCATGGTCGCCGGTATGAAAATCGTCTTGGCAACCACCTGCACGGAAGGGCACAACCGGCCGATGGCGTCCGCATATTCCGGGCGAATCGGCCTGCGGTGACGCTCCTTGGGCGGTCCGCCGCCGTCGGACCCGCCGCCGCTGAATTGCTGGATGAAGATGTTATCCGGACCAAGCTCCTCAAAGAACACCACGATGCCTGCACGCAACCCGGTCAGCAGGGAACTCACGGTCACCACCGTCGCGATGCCCACGACGATCCCGATGATGGTCAGCAGCGATCGCAGCCGGTGCGAAGACACGGTCGAAACTGCGATGGCGACGTTCTCTCGAAAGGTGATCCTCATCTATTCGGCCCTCAGGGCCTCCACGGGATCCAACCGGGATGCCCGCACCGCCGGATACCAGCCCGAGACGACTCCTACGATCCCGGAGACAGCCAGACCCATCACCACATATTGCGCAGTGATGGTCAGGGTCAGGTCGGCGAGTTTGGCCAGCAACATGGTGAACAAAGCGCCGACCGCCACGCCCATCATGCCGCCCAGCCCCGCCAGGATTATCGCTTCGATCAGAAACTGCCTCCGTATGTCGATCTGCCGCGCCCCGACGGATTTTCGCACCCCGATCTCGTGCGTCCGCTCGGTCACGCTCACGAGCATGATGTTCATGATCACAATCCCGCCCACCACCAGCGAGATCAGCGTTACCGGCACGACCACCGCCGAGATCATCCCGACCAGTTGGGTGATGAACGACTGCATGGCTTCGGGTGTGAGGCTATCGAACCGGTCGGAATGCCCGGGGCGGGCGTGAAACCGCGCGCGCAGCGCCACCCGCGTCACGTCCAGCGCGCTCGCGACATCGAGGTTGGTTCCCGACCTCGATCGTCCGAAAATCGCGATCGACTGCCCAGAACCGTACATTTTGACGAACACGGGGAACGGGATGTACGCGGCGTTGTCCTGGTTGCGTCCGAAGGACGATCCCAGCTTCTCCAGGACGCCGACAACGGTGAACAACAGGCCCTGGATCCTCACGGTATGGCCCACCGGGCACGCGTTGGGGAACAGAGTATCGGCCACCTCGGAACCGATCACTGTCACAGGCTGAGCGGAGCGCTCCTCCTGATCGGTGAAGAAGCGACCATCGGAGAGGTTCATTTCGCGCATTTCCGGCAGCACGGAGGCAACGCCAAAAATCGAGGCGGCCTCCGAGCGCAGGGTCTCGCGTCGGATATCCTCCACCCGCTGGTTGTAGGCGCTGTACAGGATCGTGTCGCCGGTCAGCGCCTTGAGATATTTCAAGTCGTCAGGCCGGATTGGCCGATTTTGTTTCAGCTTGGCGAAGTACTCCGACCGCGATACCGCGTTGGCCACCTGCGCAATCAGGAACGTGTTGCTGCCGAACACCTTGGAGGTGCTGTCGGTGGCATACGTGCCCAGGCCTTCGATCGCCGCGCCCACCATGATGACGCTCGCCACACCGACGATGACGCCCAACAGCGTGAGAAAGGTGCGCAACTTGTGCGCCCGGATGGAATCGATTGCCAGCCAAGCGGCACTGCCGATGTTCCGCCAGTAACGCAGCAAGGGCGCAAGTGAACCCTTGAACATAAGCTTCTCAAGATAACAAGATTCTTATATCTACAATTATGCCACTGCCCTGGAAGGGCCTCATAGACTCAGGACGCTAGAAGGTCGGCGTTTGTTCCCGCGTTGGCAGCCGCCATGTCATCACATCGCGACGTGCTATCGTGACTTTTCGCCAGACGATCCCGGAGGTATGAAGGCCGACTACACCATACTTGGCGCCAAGCTCCGGAAACTTGCAGCGCAGTTTCCGTACCTGGGTCAAGCCCTGAAGCTGGTATGGTCCGCCGCTCCCCGGCATGCCACGCTCTGGGCGGCACTGCTTGTTCTGCAGGGATTGCTGCCCATCGCGATCGTTTACTTCACGCGTTCGCTGGTCAATGCGGTGGTGGCTGCGGTTCGATCCGCCGCGGATCCCCGGCGGGCGTTGCTGCTCATGGCGGTCATGGCCGCCCTGCTGCTGCTGAGCGAGGCGGCCCGGGCAGCCGCGGATTGGGTCCGCACCGCCCAGGCCGAACTGGTGCAGGATCATGTCAGCAGCCTGATTCACCGTAAGTCAGCTTCGGTCGACATTGCCTTCTACGACATGGCCGAATTCTACGATCACCTTCACCGTGCGCGGTCGGAGGCGGGTTACCGGCCGGTGATCCTGCTGGAGAACGTCGGTGGAATCGTTCAAAACGGCATCACGCTGATTTCGATGGTGGCCATTCTGATCCCTTTTGGCGCGTGGCTGCCGCTCGCGCTTCTGGCCAGCACGCTACCGGCGCTCTACGTAGTCTTGCGGCACGCGCTTGACCAGCATTACTGGCGGCAGCGGACCACGGCTGATGAGCGGCGTACCTGGTACTTCGATTGGCTGCTTACGGCGGGTGAGGCCGCCGCAGAGATCCGGCTGTTCGGACTCGGCGACCGGTTCCAAACCGCATTTCAGGCGCTACGATCGAGGCTTCGCAGCGAGCGCCTGCAGCTCGCCAAGAGGCAAGCGATCTCGGCGCTCGTGGCAGGACTGTTCGCGCTGCTTGCCACCGGCGCAGCGCTCGGCTGGATGGGCTGGCTGGCGATGCGCGGCAGAGTCACGTTGGGTGACCTCGCGATGTTTTACCAGGCGGTGCAGCAAGGGATGCGCCTGAGCCGATCCGTGCTCGACAACGTGGGGCAGCTCTATGCCAACACACTGTTCCTGGGGAACCTGTTCGAGTTTCTCGCGCTCGAGCCCAAGATCCGGTCCGCCGGCATTCCGAAGTCGGGTATGACGATGCAGGGCGGAATCCGGTTCCGCGCAGTATCATTCCGGTACCCGGGGACAGAGCGGCCGGCGCTAAGCGGGCTGGACCTGGAGATCGCGCCGCGCCGCATCACGGCCATCGTGGGAACGAACGGCGCGGGCAAGAGCACGCTGGTGAAGCTGCTTTGCCGGCTGTACGATCCGGACGAAGGGAGCGTGGAGCTGGACGGCGCCGACCTGAGGAGCATGGATCCGGGGAGCCTGCGCAGCTCGATCACGGTGCTGTTTCAGCAGCCGGTGCACTATAATGCGACGGCGGCGGAAAACATCCAGCTCGGAGATGTCACTTCAGCTTCGGACCTGGCCGCTGTGGAAGCGGCAGCCGAAGCGGCGGGTGCGGACGATATCGTGAGCCGGCTGCCGGCGGGGTACCAGCAACTGCTCGGCCGGCGTTTCGAGAACGGGACGGAGCTGAGCAGCGGCGAGTGGCAACGTATCGCTCTGGCGCGCGCGTTCCTGCGGCAGGCGCCGATCATCATCCTGGACGAGCCCACGAGCGCCATGGACCCGTGGGCGGAGTCCGATTGGCTGCGGCGCTTTCGCGTGCTCGCGGAAGGCCGGACCGCGGTGCTGATCACCCACAGGTTCACGACCGCCATGATCGCCGATACGATCTACGTCATGTCGGAGGGCAAGGTGGCCGAGCGCGGATCGCACGAAGAGCTTCTGGCGGCGGGTGGTGGATACGCGCGGTGGTGGGGCGAGCAAGTGTACTTCGCGAAGAGGCGGAGCGGTCTGGCGACGTAATAGAGCGGAAACAGGGGACGCGGGAGGCGCAGCCAGGCATCGTCGGCGAGAGTGGGCTGGAGCGGGTTCCAGAATACCAGCGCCTTGGCGGCGGGGGTTTCGGCCAGGGCGGCGGCGAAGCGGATCCGCTGGCCGGTCGTGTGCGGCCAGCCGGAGGCCGTGCGCAGCCCGCGGCCGACCTGATGTGCGAGAGCGGATGCGACGGGGTCGCTCGATAGTTGTAGGGGCGACGGACAGCCCAGCAGGTCGCGAATCAGGAGCAGCGAGAGGAGGAGAGTGCGCGAAGCATGGCCGGCGCGGGCGCGTTCCAGGACGCAGTCCCAGTCGATATCGGGACGGGCGGCGAGGCGGGCCCAATCGGCGAGCCAGTTGAGTGAAGTCCAGCAGTGCTTGGCGCCGTGGATGGAGAGGAACAGCAACAGATCTTCGGGCGAGAAGGTGCGCACGGCGCCGCCGGCTACCGGGACCTGGCGGCTGCGCATCCAGGCGCCGGCACCGGCGTCGGCGAAGCGCAGGAAGCGGGGGAGGCTGGCCCAGTGCAGGTCGATCGGGACATCCCCGTGGTTCAGCGAGGTTTCCGAGAGCCAGTCGAACATGCGCCAGTCGGCGCCGGGATAGTTGGAGACGCAGCCTTCGGAGAGCAGGAGATGGTGAGCGCGGCGGGCATCGGCGGGAGGGACCAGGATATCCACGTCGCTCATTTCGCGCAGGGCTGGGGATTCGTAGAGGGTCCAGGCGGTGACGGGGCCTTTGAAGGCAAGGACCGGGATCCCGGCAGACTCCAGGATGGCGGAAAGCCGCAGGAGCTCGGAGGCGAAGCGCAGGTTGCGGCAGGCGTTGCGGCGGAAGCGGTCGCGCAGGCGGTGGGCGGGGGCATCCGGAAGGCCGGCGCCCGCGGCCTGCAACTGCCAGTGGAGCAGAGGGGCCAAGCCGTGCTCTTCGGCATGTGACACGACGGCGTCCCAATCGTCTACGGCGGAGGCGAACTGGCGGACGCGGGCGGGATCGGGAATGGGGCGGGCGCACTCGAGGATCAGATCGGATCGCGAAGTCATACCGGGGACCCATGAGACGCCGCGTGCCTTGCGACAGCCTGTGTGACGGTCTCGAGAGCTCCGTAGTCCCGCGGGTAACGCAGGCCGAACACCATGCCGGCGCGGGCGAGCGGCGCCAGGTTGCGGAGCTGCCAGGCCAGGACGGACGGATCGCAGGGATCCATCAAATAGGTGAACCTGACAAGCTCGATCAGGGCCTCGCGAGGTGTGAGTGTCTGGAACTGGATGGATTCCGAGGGTTCACCCAAGACGTATATGCACCTGAGCGGCAGATTGCGGGCCGCCTCCATGAGCAGGCCGTCTTCTTCGCCGAAACGGCGCTTATCGGAGTAGGAGGCGACTCTCGAGAGCGGGGCATCTCCGACGATTGCCTTGACGGTATCGGGCCACAATCGCAGGCTGGAATAGCCTGCACCAACGAGGACCGGTGGACCGGATTCCGTAAGAACCAGGCAATCGTCGGAGAAGGCGGGCGCGCCCATCGCGGCGAAGCTCGCGGCGAGCGTCGATTTTCCCCGTCCGGCGTCTCCGGCAAAGGCCACGACGCTTCCGCCGAGCACGACCGCGCTGGCGTGGAAGGCCGGGCGGCCAAGGATGGAGAGGGACAGCGGAATGACCTGGTCAAGGAGCAGATGGCGGACGGTCGAGGAGAGCCGGCCATCTTCCGAGGAACAGCGGATGCGGACGGGCCGGCCGGAGGTTACGGCGAAGCGAGCAATCCCGGGAAACGAGAGAGCGAAGCCTTCGGTGGTACGGGCGAGGTCGAGCCAGACGGAGCCATCGGGGGACAGGCGTTGGGTGAGCGGCTGATCGAGGTCAGAGTCGACCGGGAACGGTAGAGGTCCGACCTCGATTTCGAAATCGACTTCGGTGCGGCCCGGCGCGGGCGCAAGTTCCGAAAGCCGGGCTTCCGACCGCACAGTGGCGCTGTAGATGCCGTAGGTTCGCACTGGCTCGCTAGTTCTTGCTTTTGCTGACGTGGGAGTCGTTGCCCTTGCTCCCTGAGCCAGCCGTCAGCTTCACGACGGCCCCGTACTCGACCAAGACGGGCGGAGAGTAAGGCTTTTTCGGTTTGTGTGTGTTCGGGTTTGGCTTTTCTTTCATCTAAGTCTCCATCGGGGCCAGGCACCCCGTCAGCGTGTCCCGGCCTGAAGGAGCCGGGAGTTTTTGAAGCCACAGATCTACGGCCGCGGCCAACCAGAGTTGCCACGTATGCGGCAGGGCGCGATTGTTGTATGCCCCAGCGGCCGCCGCCATTTCCGCGCACATGCGGCGCGTTTCGGCGAGGTTCAACCGGTGCGAGGTGCTCAAGCGGCCATCCGCGAAGAGGCCGCTGCCCCCGAGGCACTCCAGGGCGGCGATGAACTGGCGTCCGAAATCGGCCTTGTCTTGCCGCACGCGCACCATTTCCGGCAGGGTGCCTCGCGTGGCGTTGCGCAGCACGAACTTGATCGCGCCCCGGCGCCGCTGGTCGCTAGGGACGGCCGCCAGAAACTCGATCAGGCGAATGTCGAAGAACGGGTGCCGGGATTCCAGGGCAAACCGCGCGACGGAGCGATCCATCATGTCGAAGCCGTGCTCCAGAAACCCGCTGCCGAGAGTTTCGACGAACTCCCGCATGGCGAATCGGCGGCACGCAGGCGGCCGGTAGCGGATGCGGTCGAGGAGGTTGGACTCACGGATGAATTCGTCGCGCAGCCACGGAAACCGCGGGCCAGCACTTCCGCCGCGAAAGCGGCGCACGGCCCGGCGCAGAATCTGGGGGGCGAGCGGCCTGATGCCGTAGTTGAAGGCGGCCATGGGGATACTGTCGATCCGGCCGCGACGGGACTCATCTTTCAGGCGGCACAGGCATTCGAACCAGCGGCCGCTGCGGATCAGGTCGGCGGCATAGAACAGGTCGCCTGTCAGCCATTGATCGCCGCCGTAACCCGTTAAGAGAACGCGAGTGCCTTGCGCATTCGCCGCGCGGCGGAGGCCGTCGGCCATCGAGACGGTCGGGTAATCGGGCAGGTCCGCGTAGTCCTCGACCTGCCGGACGACGTCGGAAGCGGAGGCATGGGAGGGCGGGACCAACGTCGAATGTACGCCAGTGCGATCGACAACGGCCTGAATATAGGGGGTCTCGTCGCAAGGCAGCCCCGGGAAGACCAGCGAGAAGGTTCGGAGTTTGGGGCGGCCTCCGGCGGACAGGAGACGATCGGCAGTCATCACCACGCTGGAGGAATCGAGGCCTCCACTCAGCTCGGCGCCGATGTGAGCCGTGTGGGTCCTCAGCCTGCAGCGCACTGCCTGCTCGAAGACCGCGGAGAAGTGCGCGGCATAGTCGGCGTCGCGCTTGTAGCGGATGGATTCTTCCGGGTTCAAGGTCCAATATGCGCGAACCGATGTTCCGCGCGGATCCACAGTGGCGCAGCAGGCGCCCGGCAGCTTGCGGATATCGCGATAGAGCGTTTCGCCCCGGGTGCAGATGCGGTCGGCGAGGTACTCGGCGATCATGCCCTCGTTCGGAGCGCAGGAGACGGACGGGTGCTGGAGAATGGGCCGCAGCTCCGAGGCCCAGAGGAACACCGAGCCATCGGTGAAGTAGTAGAACGGCCGGATGCCGACGCGGTCGCGCGCACAGAAGAGGCGGCGCGAGCCGCTGTCCCAGACGACATAGGCGAAGTCGCCGACGATTCTCCGCGGGGAGTCCGCGCGCCAAGCGAGGAATGCTTTCAAGACCAGCTCGGCGTCGGAGCCGTCGCGAAGCACCGCGCCGGCGCTTTTCAGATCGCGGGCGAGCTCTTCGCGATTGTCCACGCGGCCATCCAGGGCCAGACAACAGGTATGGGATTCGTCCCAGAGCGGCTGCGTCTCGGCGAGAGATTCCGGGGTAGTGGCCAGCTTGCAGTGGGCGATGCCGATGAAGCCGTCGATGGCATATTGGATGCCATCGGGGCCGCGGTGCGCGATGGATGCCGTCATACGGCCGAGAAGCGCGGGATCGACCGGCTCACCGGTGAGGTTGAAGACTCCGGCTATGCCACTCATGCGCGGGGCTCCAGGGAGCAGATACGGGTGTACCGGGGAGACGACACGGCGCCTACTATTGAGTCGCCGGCATAGTCGAGCCAGGCATGGGCGGCGAAGCCGGATTCCGGGGAACGGGCGACCCCGATGCAGAGGGTTACGGGGTAGCCGTGGCGGGCGAAGAGGCGGCGGGCGGCCAGGGCGCGGACGAGACAGGTGGCGCAGGGGACGACGCGGGAGGCGGCGGCGATGGCCCAGGCTAACGTGGCGAGAT
>DATJYW010000059.1:0-9317 GCA_035499435.1 Candidatus Acidiferrales bacterium
CCAGGCGCCGAACATCACAATCGAGATGTAAGGCGTCTGAAATCGCGGATGAATGGCCGCAAAGCTCTTGAAGAACAACCCGTCGCGGGCCTGCGCAAAGTAGATCCGCGGCGCCGTCATGCTCCACCCGTTGATGCCGCCGACGATGGACATCAGAATCGCGAACGCGACGAAGTTTCCCCCCGCAGCGCCCAGGGCACGTTCGGCGGCAAGCGCGCCCACCCGGTCCGTGGCCGCAATCTCTTCCACACTCAGCACCCGCTGGTAAGCCAGAACCGCCAGCACATAGATCGCGATCGCCGCCGCGAGCCCCAGGGTGATGCCCAACGGCAGATTACGCTTGGGATTTTTGACCTCGCCGGCCACGAAGCTCAGGGCGACCCAGCCGTCGTAGCTCAGCACGCACGAAATCATGGCCACGCCGAAGCCGCTGAGCGTCACCGGACCCGCCGGATCGGCCGGCGGCGACGGGTGGGCCCCGAAAAAAGCCGCCCCGATCAGGACCGCCAAGGCGCCCACCTTGATCGTCGTAAACGCATTCTGCACTGCCGCGCCGGCACGCACACCCCGATAGTTCACCAGAGTCACCGCCGCGATCAACGCCACAGCCACCACCTTCTCCGCCGCCTTCCCCATCGGCACAAAGTACCCGAGGTAGGTCGCGAACGTGATGGCCAGCCAGCCGATCGAAGCCGAAAGCACGACGAAGAAAAACGTCCAGCCGCACAGGAACGCGCAAAGCGGGCCCCATGCCTCGCGCAGAAACACGTACTGCCCGCCGGTCGCCGGAATCATCGCACCCAGTTCGGCATATGCCAATGCGCCGAAGAAGGAGACTACTCCCGTGAAGACCCACACCGCCACCATCCACCGCGCCGAAGGCAGGCTCCGCGCCACCAGGTTCGGCACCAGAAAAATGCCGGCTCCGATAATGGTCCCCACCACGATGGTGGCCGAATCGAACAGCCCGAGTTTGCGTGGAAGTTCCAAGGGAGCACGGTACGAGTCATTTTACCCCGCCCCCGAGAAGTCTTACCGCTGCACTCGCCCCGACCCGCCGCTCTTGAGCAGCGACTTCACGTCATCCGCCGTGCAGCGGTTGAAGTCTCCCGGCACCGAGTGTTTCAGGCAGCTTGCCGCCACCGCGAACTCCAGCGCCTCCTGGTGCGAAGGCAGGCATAGCAGCCCGTAAATCAAGCCGCCCGCGAAACTGTCGCCGCCGCCCACGCGATCCACGATGTGCGTGATCTCGTAGTGCCGGCTCAACAGGAAATCCTTCCGATCGTTGAAGCAGGCCGACCACCCGTTGTGCGACGCGCTCCTCGATTCGCGCAGCGTGATGGCGATCCCCTTCATTTGCGGATAGGCGTCCAGAACCTTCGCCGTGATCTTTTCGTACTGCTTGCGGTCCAGCTCGCCGGAGTGCACGTCGACGTCCGCCTGAATGCCGAGCGCCATCTGCACGTCTTCCTCGTTGGCGATCGCGATGTCGACGAACTTCGTCAGTTCGCTCATCACCTCGGCCGCCGTCTTGCCGTACTTCCACAGGTTCTTGCGATAGTTGAGGTCGCACGAAACCGTCAGACCCATCTCGCGCGCCTTCTTCACCGCCTCCATCGCGAGTTCCGCGGCGCTGGCGCTGATCGCCGGAGTGATTCCGGTGGTGTGGAACCACTGGGCGTCCGCGAAGATTTCCTCCCAGCGGAAGTCACCGGGCTTGGCCAGCGCGATCGTGCTGCCCGCGCGGTCGTAGACCACCTTCGAAGGCCGCTGATTGGCCCCGCCCTCCAGGTAATAGATCCCCATGCGGCCCTTGCCGCGGACGATGCGCGAGGTATCCACCCCGAACCGCCGCAATTCGCCCACACAGGCGTCCGCGATGGGATTCTCAGGCAGCGCCGTCACATACACCGACGGCACCCCGAACTGCGCGACCGACACGGCGACGTTGGCCTCGCCGCCCCCGAACGTCGCAACGAACTGCGGCGTTTGCAGAAACTTCTCCATTCCCGGCGGCGCCAGCCGGAGCATGACCTCGCCAAACGTAACAATGCTTTTCGCCATAGTTGATATGCGATCACGATTTTAGCGGCTTTCGTCAAGCCAATCGGTCGACTGCCTGGATCAGCGCCCGGATGTACCCATACGCAAACGCGAACGACTGCAGCCCACCGGGATCGCCCGGCGCCACCGGCACGTGGTCCGGCATCAGCAGGTACGGATACCCGACCTCTTTGTAAACCTGGATCGCCTTGACGAAATCGACGTCGCCGTCATCCGGGAACGTCTCCACAAACTCATCGCGGCGTCCCCGGATATTGCGGAAGTGCACGTTGAAGATCTTCTGCCGCGACCCGAAGTAGCGGATTACGTCGTAGATCTCCTTGCCCGGATCCTGTAGCATCTCCGAGACCGTCCCCTGGCAGAAGTTGAGCCCATGATATGGACTCTCCTTGATCGTGATAAACCGCTTCAGGCCGTCCACCGTGCCGAGCACGCGCGTGACGCCTTGGTAACCCTCGGGCGGCACGCCGGGATCGTGCGGGTGGCACGCCATGCGCACCTTATACTCCTCCGCCACCGGAATCACGCGCTCCAGGAAATAGGTGATCCGTTCCCACGCCATGTCTGCCGTCACTCGCCCCGCGCGCGTCAGAGGCGGATCGGGATGCGCATCTTTCAATCGCCACGTGCTGTACGTAGCATCGCCGCGGCCCGGCGACCGCCCCGTGCGCAGCACACCCAGGATGCTCATGTTGTACTTGATCGATGGAAGTCCGGCTGCCGCGCAGTTGCGGATCAAGGTCTGCAGCGCCTCGATATCGCGATCGCGCTCCGGGCTCTGCGCGAGCATGATCGCCGGGTGCCGCTCGCGATCGATGTGGCTCGAAGCCAGGAACGGCGGAGCGACGCAATCGATGGCTACCCCGTTCTTCTCCGCCAGGTCGCGCATGCTCTTCAGCTCATCCACGGTCGCGTACAGGCGTCCATCGGCGATCGTCGGGTAGCCGCAGATGTTGCGCACTCCGTACCTCGCGAGGTACTTGAGATGCGTGTCGTTTGTGGGAGCGCTCTGGCATCCGAGCTTCATGCGCGCCGGAGGGCCGGAGGCCGCCTGCGCTGCACGGGGCGCGAGAGTGCTCGAAAGCGCCGCTGCCGCGGCGCCGGACGAGGAGACAAACTTCCTGCGATTCATGAAATAAGAATACCTTGACTTTAACGTTCCAGAAATGATAGCTTCCCTCCCAGTAACGCAGACCTCCAGGCCTGCCCGTCGTAACCAGGAGGGGTCCATGCAGATCAATCGCGCTGTCCTTTGTCTCGTCTTCGCCGCTGTCTTGTACGCCCAGGGCGACCGCGGCACCATCACCGGCACCGTCACCGATTCCACCGGTGCTCCCATTCCCAACGTCGTGGTCAGCATCGTCAACACCGCCACCAACACCGCCGTTCGCGTCACCAGCACCAGCACCGGCGAGTACAGCGTGGCCAGTCTTCAGCCCGGCGACTATCGCGTCGAAATCGCCGCCGCGGGATTCAAGCGCTTCGTAGAGAGCGGTGTCCGCGCCGCCGCCGGCGGCACTGTGCGCCTCGACGCCCGGCTCGAAGTCGGCCAGGTCAACGAATCCGTCGAGGTCACGGCCCAGGTAGCCGGCCTGCAAACCGAGAATGCCAAGGTCACCAGCTCCGTCGAGAACAGATCCATCGACGAGTTGCCTCTGGTGGTCGGCGGCGCCATGCGCAGTCCCTTCGACCTCGTGACCATCATCCCGCAGGCGCGCGGCAGCGGGACCTCCCTCATGATCGGCGGCGGGCAGGCAGCCGCCTGGGGCGCCACGCTCGACGGCCTCCTGGTGAACACCAATCGCTCAGGCGACGCGGGAGAGACCGCTTACCTCACGCCCTCCGTGGAAGCCATTACCGAGTTCGCCGTCGATAACAACGGCTTCAAAGCCGAGTATGGCCAGGCTGGCGGCGGCCTGATTTCGTTCGCGTCCAAATCCGGCACCAACGCCTTCCACGGCACCGCGTACGAATTCCTCCGCAACGACCACTTCGACGCCCGTGGCTTCTTCGCCACGCAGCGTTCCATCTACAAGCAGAGCGATTTCGGCGGCTCCCTCGGCGGCCCCATCATCATCCCCAAGCTGTATCACGGCAAAGACCGCACCTTCTTCTTCGTGACCTATGAGGGTTTCCGCAACCGCATCGGCTCCAATGGCGGCACCCTCACCGTTCCCACGCCCGAAATGTACCAGGGCGACTTCTCCAAATGGGTCGACTCCAAAGGCGCTCTCCTGCCCATCTACGACACCAGCACCACGCGCCCCAATCCCAACGGCAGCGGTTTCGTCCGCGACCCCTTCCCCGGCAACCAGATCCCGCAGAACCAGTTCAGTGCCGTCAGCAAACAGGTCCTCACGTATGCGCAGGGCGCGACGCCGAATCGCCCCGGCCTGGTTCCGGGAACCTCCGCCTACGTGCGCAACAACTACATCGTCACCGGAGGCACCACCGCCAGTCCCACCGACAAGATCAGCGCCAAGGTGGACCACAATATCGGCTTTCGTCAGCACCTCGACTTCTTCCTCAACCGCACCGTGTACGACAGCGGCCCCGGTCCCAGCGGCGCCGTGGGTCTGCCCCAGCCGCTGTGGAATGGACAGGTCTCCCACTACGAGGCCAGCGTGTACCGCCTCAGCTACGATTTCACCGTCACGCCCCGGCTGCTGAATCACTTCTCGGTCGGCGGCAACACCTTCTTCAAGAACTCGTACTCACCCAACGCGCTCAAGAACTGGCAGGGCAAGGTCTGCATCAAGAACGCCGTCGATTGCACCGTCAACTTCCCGAACATTTCCTTCAGTGACCAAACCGGCTGGGGAAGTTCCAGCTTCAACGGCACCGAACAGCCCAACTGGTCCATCAAGGAGGACCTGAGCTGGACCCGCGGCGCGCACAGCCTGAAATTCGGCTACGCCTTCACCAGCCAGCGCGCCAATGGGTTCGGCCAACAGAACATTGCCGGCCAAGCCACGTTCAGCTTTCTGGAGACCGGCGTCCCCGGCGTCACCAACGCCACCAGCGGGAGCTCGTTCGCGTCATTCCTGCTGGGCAACGCCGATAGCGGCGCCACCGAGACCATCCGCTACGTCCCGCAAACCTTCGGCTATCACGGCTTCTACGCTCAGGACGACTGGCGCATCAGCAAGCGCCTGACGCTCAACCTCGGCCTCCGCTACGAGTTCACGCTGCCGCCCGTCGCCGGGGGCGACCAATACGAAGATTTCTCGCCCACCACACCCAACCCCGCGGTCAACAATTACCCCGGGGCGCTCATCTTCGCCGGCACAGGACCGGGCCGTCAGGGCACGCGCAGCCTCGTGCCCGGTTGGTACGGCGGCCTTGGACCGCGCGTCGGGTTGGCTTATTCGCTGAACTCCAAAACGACCATACGGTCCGGCTTCGCCCGCTCCTTCAGCCGCGTGACGGTGGTGGCCAGCAGCAGCCACTACTCGGGCTTCATCGGCCAGTACAGCTTTGCCTCGACCAACCAGGGCATCACGCCGGCCTTCAACTGGGACGTCGGCCTGCCCTCGTACCCGCTGCCTCCGCAGATCGACCCCGCCTTCTCCAACAACCAGAACACGGACTACTGGCAGGGCCAAAACGCCACGCGCGCCCCGGAATCTTACAACTGGACCTTCTCCATTCAGCGCGAAATTACTCGCAACACGACCCTCGAGCTGAACTACAACGCCACGGTCGGCGCGCACCTGCAATCCGGGCTCGTGAACATCAACCAGGTGCCGATGTCGGTCGTCAACGGCTTGATCGCCAAACTCGGTCCCACCCAGGCCATCAGCCTGCTCAATTCCAACATCACGTCGCCAGCCGCCGTCGCTGCCGGAATCCCGATTCCCTATCCCAATTTCACCAACCCCGCCGTGCAGCGCTCGCAGACCGTGAACCAGGCCCTGCGCCCGTTCCCGCAGTACCTGACCATCGACACCAGCCAGAGCGGCGGCGACAAGAGCGGCCACTCCACCTACAATGCCATGGTGGTCCGCCTCGATCAGCGCTTCGGCCACGGCCTCAATCTGCAATGGAGTTATGCACTTTCCAAGTTACTCACCGATTCCGATACCTATTACGCCAATGGCGGCTTCGCCCAGGATCAGGGCAACCGCCGCCTCGAAAAATCCATCGGCCAGTATGACCAGACACACGTGCTGAAGCTGAACACGATCTACGAACTCCCCTTCGGCAAGGGCCGCCGCTGGGTGACGCATGGATTTGCCAACTGGGTGGTCGGCGGCTGGAGAGTCGGCGCCATCCAGGTGTACTCCACCGGCCTGCCGCTGGGCGTCACGCGCAACAATCCGCTGCCGATCTTCAACGGCTCGACCCGCCCCACCATCACCAGCTACGACAACTGGTTTATGCCGGTGAGCGGCTCCTTCGATCCGAACAAAGATCTCTACCTGAACATCGCGGCGTTTCCCGCCCAATTGAACTACGTGATGGGCAACGAGACGCGGCTCAATCCGAAGGCGCGCGGTTTCGCCAACAAGAGCGAGAATGTGAGCCTTGGCAAATCGTTCCCGATCACCGAGCGTTTCCGCCTCGATTTTCGCGCCGAAGCTTTTAACCTGCTCAACCGGACCATCTTCGGCAACCCGAGCACGAACCTGAACAGCAACACCTTCGGCCTGGTCACCAGCCAGGCGAATTCACCGCGCCAGATGCAGTTGGCGTTGAAGTTGTATTGGTGAGTTTGGGGTGGGTAGTGGGATTCGAACCCACGACATTCGGAACCACAATCCGACGCTCTACCAAGCTGAGCTATACCCACCGCGAGGTACTCATCCAGTCTATCAAAGCCGTTCTTCTCGGGGCAAACAGGCCATAATGAGATATGCGCATCTTATTTATCCTCTTCCTCGTGGTGCCCGCCTTTGCCCAGATGGACAACGCCATCGAGAAGGCCGTTCTTGCCGCCAACGATCAGGTTACCCGCGCCGCCGAAGCCCGCGATCTCGACCGCCTCTTCAGCTTCATGGTCGATACCGATAAGGGCTCGATCATCCAGAACGGCGTGCTCTCCCTGACCACCCGCGACGCCCGCGCCCGCGTCGAGCCCGGCTTTCGCCAGCCCCTCAAAGTCGCCTACCACTGGAAGCAGCAGCACGTGACGGTGCTCGCGCCAACGGCCGCGCTCCTGGTGAGCGAAGGCGAGACCGCGGTCACCTCCGCGAACGGCGATTTCACCGTTCCCTTCGTGCAGACCACAGTCTGGGTATTGCGCGACGGCGCCTGGAAGATTCTGCACGCGCACCAGTCGTCGCCGCCGCGCTAGCGTCCGCTACAGACCGGCCTGTTTCCAGAGTTCGTCGACGCGGCGCTTCACCTCGCTGCTCATCTCGATCACATCCGGCCAGGGGCGCGTGAAGCCTTCGCCGGGCCACTTGCGCGTGGCGTCAATGCCCATCTTGGAGCCGTAATTCGCCAGCCGGCTGGAATGATCCAGTGAATCGACCGGCCCGTGGACGAACTCGATGTCGCGTTCCGGGTCGATATTGTTCAGCGCCTTCCACGCCACCTCGGCGTAATTCTGCACGTCCACGTCCTCGTCCACCACCACGATCACTTTCGAGAACATGGCCTGTCCCGTTCCCCAGATCGAGTGCATCACCTTCCGCGCGTGCCCCGGATAGCTCTTCCGGATCTTCACCAGGATCAGGTTGTGGAACACGCCTTCCGGCGGCATCGCGATGTCGCGCACTTCGGGAAGTTGCAGCCGCATCAGCGGCAGAAAGATTCGCTCGATCGCCTTACCCATGTAGTAGTCCTCCATGGGCGGCGGGCCGACGATGGTAGTCGCATAGATCGGGTCCTTGCGATGCGTCACACAGGTCACATGAAACACCGGATACTCGTCGGCCAGCGAATAGAAGCCGGTGTGGTCGCCGAAAGGCCCTTCCGTGCGCAGTTCGCCAAGCTCTACGTAGCCTTCCAGCACGATCTCGGCCTGCGCCGGAACCTCCAGGTCGCAGGTCTGGCACTTCACCATCTCGACCGGAGTCTCGCGCAGGAACCCAGCGATCATCATCTCGTCCAGGTCCGGCGGCAGCGGCAGAATCGCCGAGTACATCGTGGCCGGGTCGGCGCCGATCGCGACCGCCACATCCATCCGGGTCTGCCCGTGATGCCGCAGGCGCCGGTAGTGCTCCGCACCCTGCTTGTGCGTCTGCCAGTGCATCCCGCAGGTGCGCTCGTCGAACACCTGCATGCGATACATCCCGCAGTTGCGCTTCCCCGTGTCCGGATTCTTCGAAAAGACCAGCGGCAGCGTGATGAACCGCCCCGCATCCTGCGGCCAGCATTGCAGCACGGGAAACTCGAGCAGCGAAAATCCGTTTTTCCGAATCACTTCCTGGCACGGACCTTTGCCCACCACCTTCGGAAAGAACGCTCCCATTTCCGCCAGCTTCGGCAGCATCTTCAGCTTCCCGATGATGCCCTCCGGCATGCGCATTTCCAGAAACTCTACGAGGCGCGCCGCGATCTCCTCGACTGATTTCACCTCCAGAGCGATCTCCATTTTTCGCATCGATGCAAAGGCGTTGATCAGCACCGGCACTCGCGATCCCTTCGGCCGTTCGAACAGCAGGGCAGGCCCGCCGCTCTTCACGGCGCGATCGGCAAACTCGGTGATTTCCAGCACCGGATCCGCCTCCACTTTGATGCGCTTCAATTCCCCCTGCTTCTCCAGTGCACGAATGAATTCGCGTAGGTCTTCATATGCCATAGGCTATGATTGAGTTTAATACCACAACATCCTGAGGAGAAAGAATGTTCAATCGTGTGGCCTTTGTCACCGGTGCGAGCCGTGGAATCGGACGCGCCATTGCGCTGACGCTTTGCCGCGCCAACTTCGATATCGTGGTGGCCTCGCCCGAAATCGAGCGCAACGAACAAGTGGCCGAAGAGATCCGCTCCTGTTCCGGAGAAGCCATGACGCTCAACCTGGACGTCACCTCGCCGGAGAGCGTGAAGGAAGGTTTTGCCAAGACTCTGCGCGACAAGACCCGCATCGACGTTCTGGTCAACAACGCCGGCATCACCCGCGACGGCATCGCCATGCGCATGAAACCCGCGGATTGGGACCTGGTGCTCAACATCAATCTGAACGGCGCATTCCGCTGCATCCAGGCGGTGCTGCCCGGTATGATGCGCAATCGCTGGGGCCGCATCATCAATATCTCGAGCGTGGTCGGACAGGCGGGCGCTGCGGGCCAGGCGAATTACGCCGC